>JAUYDU010000532.1 GCA_030691665.1 Chloroflexota bacterium | reverse complement strand
GCCCGACGTCCGGGCGCCGCCGCCGGTGGTGGGCCCCTACTCCCTTTCCGAGGCGAACAAGCACTTCACCGCCGATCTCATCGGGGCAGTGGCCGACCCAACGACAGGCAGTTCGCTTCTGGCCGGCTTCATCACCACCGCCGACCAGTTCTCCCAGGTCTGGCTGGACGTGTCCCGTCGTAGCCTCTCTGCCCTATCCTTCGCCGACGGCATCAGCGTAGGCCCAGGTCAGACCCTGGCCTCGGAGAAGCTGCTGGTGGACGTGTGCGGGCCGCCCCTGGATGCCCTGGCCCGCTATGGCCAGACCCTGGGCCGCCAGATGGGCGCCCTCGGCTGGGACCATGTGCCCACCGGCTGGTGCTCCTGGTACTACTACTGGGGGGGCATCAGCGAGGAGGCGATGCTGGAGAACCTGGAGTTCCTCAGCCGCCATCGCGACGAACTGCCGGTGGAATACATCCAGCTAGACGACGGCTTCCAGGCCGACATCGGCGATTGGACTACCCTCAACCAGAAGTTCCCCCACAGCCTGGGTTGGCTGGCCCAACGCATCCACGACAAGGGCTTCAAGGCCGGCCTCTGGCTTGCCCCCTTCCTGGCGGCCTCCACCTCCGCCCTCTACCGCCAGCACCCCGATTGGGTCGTGCGCGATGGGCGCGGCGAGCCCGTGGTGGCCATCCCCAACTGGGGCAAGGACTGCTACGGCCTTGACTGCACCCACCCCGAGGTGCAGGCCTGGCTCCGCAAGCTCGTTAAGACGGCGGTGCAAGAGTGGGGCTTCGATTACCTCAAGCTGGACTTCCTCTACGGTGCCGCCGTCGAAGGCCGTCGCTACGACCCCCAGGCTACCCGCGCCCAGGCCTACCGCCGCGGGCTCGATATCCTCCGCCAGGGGGCAGGCGATCGGTTCATCCTGGGCTGCGGTGCCCCCATTGGGCTCTCCATCGGCCTGATCAACGCCAATCGCGTCGGGCCGGACGTGGCCCCCTTCTGGCGGCTGTACCCGCCGCGGGACAACGCCCCCCTGGCCGCGCCCGGCACCGAAAACGCCCTCCGCACCGTCCTCGCCCGCCACTGGACCCACGGCAGCCTGTGGCTGAACGACCCCGACTGCCTGCTGGTGCGCGACAGTGAGACCGCCCTCTCCCTGGGCGAGACCCACTGCCTGGCTACCGCCGTCGCTCTCAGCGGCGGCATGGTCTTCCTCAGCGACGCCCTGGCCAGGCTTTCCCCCCAGCGCCGCCAGATCGCCAGCCTCCTCCTGCCGCCCTACGGCCGCGCCGCCGAGCCCCTCGACCTGCTCGAGCACTCGCCGCCCCGCTTCTCCCAGCTTGCGGTCGAACGCCCCTTCGAGCAGTGGTGGCTGCTCGGCGTGTTCCAGTGGGACGAACAGCCCACCGACGTGAGGGCGCCCCTGCCCGCCGAGCCCGTCCACGTCTATGACCTGTGGGAAGACCGCTACTTCGGCGTCCACCAGGGGGAGATCCTCTTCCCGGCCATGGAGCCCCACTCGGCCAAGCTCCTCGCCCTGCGCCGGCTAAGCGACCAGCCTCAGATCGTGTCCACCACCTTCCACTTCAGCCAGGGCGGCGTGGAGATCGAGGACGCCCGCTTCGACGCGGCGCGGGGGGCGCTGACGGTCGAACTGGTGCGGCCCGCCAAGAAAGAGGGCGAGGTCCTCGTCTACGTGCCACCCACCTACCAGGAGCGAGCGGTGGAGAGCGACGCCCCCGCCGTCGCTATGGCCCGCCGCCCCGACGGCCTGCTGTCCGTGCGGCTGACGCTGACGGAGCGAGCACACCTCGCCGTCCTCTTCGACCACTAGCCAGATGAAGCGTAGCTGTGGGGCTTAATGGCCATTAGTGACGTAGAGTGCGGAGTGATGTAGCGGAGGCCTTCAGGCCTCCATCACATGGGTGGAAGCCTAAAGGCCTCCGCTACATGCGTTGAAGCCGCAGAGAAATCCGTTTTCTTAATCGCCATCAGCCCTGTCCGGCGGCGCACATTCAAGGCTCCGCTGCTAGAGACTGCAGGAAATGGGAGAGAACAAGACTGCCTTCCTCATCACCGGCCGACCCGGCTGCGGCAAGACCACCCTCATCCGCCGCCTGGTCGAGGCCCTGGGCGTGTCGGCCGGCGGCTTCTACACCGAGGAAATACGCGGTCGGGGTCGCCGCGAGGGCTTCGCTCTCGCTACCCTGGATGGTCAGAGCGCCACCCTGGCCAGCATCGGCAGCGCCAGCCGCCATCGAGTCAGCAGGTACGGCGTCAACCTGGATGCCATCGATGAGGTGGGAGCGCCAGCCATCGAGCGGGCTACGGCAGGCGCCGCTCTGGTGGTCATCGACGAGATCGGCAAGATGGAGCTGCTCTCCAACCGCTTCCGCCAGGCGGTGCTGGCAGCGCTGGAGAGCGGGAAGCCCATGTTGGGCAGCATCATGCTCGCCCCCCATCCCTGGGCCGACGCCATCAAGAGCCGCCCGGAGGTCTCGCTCATTCTCCTGAGCGAGGCCAATCGCCGGCAGGTGGAGGATCAGTTGCTGGCGGAGCTGCGAGCCCGCTTGGGCCACCGCTCGTCTTGAGGGAGAACCCGGTCCCGTTCCGTTTGGTCATGCTTTTGGGGGATGGAGGACTCGACCGCCCCGTAAACGGGGCGGCATCGATAGGCTATTGATGCCACCCCGACAGGTCGGGGTGGTGTTGACCACCAAGGCATGAATTGGCGAGACGCTTTCGAGCATTCCCTCCTATTGACCGGGGCCCCGCTGAAGTGATACCTTAGCAAGCGCTAAGCGCACTCTCAACGTCTGCCTCAGGCCCAGAGGCTTGATACCATGACCGCCAAGCTCATCAGGCAAGCCGGACCTTCTGGCGTGCCGCGCCGACCTCGGCGGGGACGCAACACCCGCCGCCAGATCCTGGACGCCTCCCTCCGCCTCTTCTCCGAGCGGGGCTTTGCCCGCACCACCGTGCGGGACATCGCCCGCCAGGCCGGCATCACCGACGCCGCCATCTACTACCACTTCGCCTCCAAGCGCGACCTGCTGGAGGCCCTGTTCGAGGAGAAAGGCATCGTCCCCGCCCTGCAAGAGCTGGAGCGGGTGTCCACCGAGCTTTCGCCCCGGCAGACCCTCATCGGCATTGCCCACGGCGCCATGTCCCTCATGGAATCCAGTCGCGAGTTTCTCCGCCTCGTGTTCATGGAGGCCCTGGGCAGTGAGCCAGGCGCCGTGGAGGAGTACCGGAGCGTCATGGAGCGCTGGGAGAAGGGGCTGGCCCGCCTCCTCACTGCCTACATGGAGGACGGGCAACTGCGACGGGTGGACGCCGAGATCGCCGCTCGCCAGATGGTCACCCTGGTGTTCGTCGCCTTTCTCGATGACCTCCTGGGACGATTCGGCCCCTGCGAGAGCGAAGGTGGCGAGTTGAGCCCAGCCCTCGAGTCCTACCTCGCTGCCTCTCTGGACAACATCCTCTCGGGCATCCTTGAGCCACCGCCCTCCTCCGGCGGCTGATCCTCGTGGAGTCCGAAGTGGTCGAGACATCCGCCAAGCCCATCACCTTCGCCAGCGAAGGCCTTAGCCTGGAAGGCGTCCTCCATCAGCCCGGGTCCGCGCCCTTCGCCGCCGCCGCTGTCTGCCACCCCCACCCCCTTCATGGCGGCGACATGAACAACTACGTCGTCACGGCCCTCTGCCAGGCCCTAGCCGAGAGTGGCATCGCCGCCCTTCGCTTCAACTACCGCGGCGTCGGCGGCAGCGAGGGGAAGTTCGGCGATGGCGTTGGCGAGCGGGCGGACGCCGCTGCTGCCCTCGCCCACCTCCGCCATCTCGCCGAGGTCACCCCGGGCAAGGTGAGCATCATCGGCTATTCCTTCGGGGCAGCGGTCGCCCTGGTAGCGGCCGACAGGGATGTGGCGGCGGTTGCCGCCATCTCCACGCCCACATTCGGCCGGGGCGTTCCCGAGCTAGTCATTCGCTGCCCCACTCTCCTCATCTCCGGCGAGCAGGATCAGATCGCCCCTGTCGACGGGCTGGCCGCCATGGCTCACCTCATTGGGCCGCAGTGTCAGGTCGCTATCGTTCGTGGCGCCGATCACTTCTGGTGGGGACAGGAGACGAAGCTGGCCGAGGTAGTGGCCCAATTCTTCCGGGAATGTCTGTTCGGGGCCGCCCCATCCCCCAGCGCGTCTGGCCCCGATCAGCCATAGCAGTCCGCCGGACAGCAGATGGCCTCGATTCGGCTGAAGGTCTCTGCCGGAGCCAGCCGCGACGCCGTGGCCGGCTGGCAAGAAGACGTGTTGCGCGTCCGGGTGGCAACACCTCCCGAGCGGGGCAAGGCCAACGAAGCGGTTCTGCGCCTGCTGGCCGCCGCCCTGGGGGTCGAGCGACGTCGCCTGCGCATCGTGCGCGGCCACACGTCCCGCGATAAGCTGGTCCAGGTAGACGGGCTCGACCAGGCGGAAATACGGGCTCGTCTGGGCGGGCCCTCAGTCTAGAGTGCGGCAGTTGTGGCTCTGGGGCAGGCTTTCTACGTCACTCGAGGGGAGAGGCTTGCCACCAGGCGCAGCTCGTCGGCCAGGAGGCGGGTGATCAGAAAGCGCCGTCGCACCCTTTCCCGGCCCGCCAGGCCGATAGTCCTTGCCTCGGCGGGATGATGGAGGAGGTAGAGGGTCCGCTCGACGCACTGTTCGGTGTTGTCCACCAGGAAACCTCCCACTCTGTCCTCCATCTGGAGGGGGATGCCGCCCGAGCGGTTGGCCACTACTGGCGTCCCCTTCCACATTGTCTCCGAGACCACCAGGCCGAAGCCCTCGCGGATGGACCTCTGAAGCACGACATCGGAGCAAGCCTGGAAGGCATTCACCTCCACGTCGCCCACGCCGATGAGGTTTGTGAGCACGTGGATGTCGTCGTCGCCCCTGGTCTCGGCGATGATCTCCTCGTATATCTCCCACACCTCGGGGTCGTCTGAGGCCATAGAGCTGAGGAGGGCTAGCTGGAGCCCCGGCACCTCTCTTCGCACCAACCTGTAGACACTGATCACGCCTATAGGGTCCTTCCACGGATCGAACCGGGACACCTGGGTTAGCAGGGGGCGGTAAGGGTCTATGCCTCTCCAGGCGCGGATTTCGTGACAAATCCCCTTCGGCAGGGTCATGTTCTTGGGGCTGAGCGGGTCGATGGCCGGGGTCATAGTGACCAGCCGCTGGTGCTGCAGCCGCGGCGGTATGAAGCGTTCCATGGTGAACACCAGGGCATCGTATTCGGCAAGGAACGGCAGCATGAAGTCCAGGATGCCCTCGTTGGGTTCGGACGTATCGATGTGGCACCGCCAGATCCACTTCGCCCCGGCTGACCCCCGGAAGTAGCGCATGGCGGCCGGCTGGGGATCGTGCACGATGATGAAATCGTACTGCTCCTCCAGAAGCTGAGCGTTGCGGGTGTTGTACATCAGGTATGTTTCCCGGGCCGCTCGTGTCAGCTCGTAGGGCGCTCCCTGGAGGGCGTTGTGGAGGCTCTTGGTGATGCTGAAGAACGGGGGCTCTGCCGAGATAAGCTTCCAATCACACTGGATGCCCAGGCCGCGGTAGAGAGGCACGATGGATCTCAGCAGCTCGGACACCCCGCCGCCGTAGGTGGTGGCGTTTATGTGGGCTATGCGAGCGCCCCTGAGAGGCGCCGCCAGATCCTCGATCTCCTGTACAGCTTCCTCGCCGACGATGTGCGCGTATGCTTTCAGCGGCCTCGGCCCTACGTCAACATGGTCCAGCACTGTCCACTCCCCTTTCCCTTCGCCCGCCGCCAGGCGGCCTCCATTATACACGTGCCCCATGGCGCGCCCTTGACACCCGCGCCGGCGCCGTTAGGATTGATAGAGCGAGCAGAGGTCACGAAAGGAGAGGGATCCTAGATGAAGATCCAGAACTATCGAGACGTCCGCCCCGACAGCGAGATCCCCGGGGTGGCCCTCCATACGGTCATCTCGGCTGAGGACGGCGCCCCCCGCTTCTCGATGCGTGTGTTCGAGGTGCAGCCAGGCGCCTCCACTCCCTTTCACTCCCACTGGTGGGAGCACGAGGTGTTCATCCTGTCCGGGCAGGGCAAGGTGCGGGGAACCGAGGGCGAGAGGGAGCTAAAGCCGAACGACGCCGTCTACGTGCCCGGCGATGAGCAGCACTGCTTTGTCAACAGCGGCTCGGAGGCACTCCGCTTCATCTGCTGCATCCCCCACAACCAGAACCCCTCCTCCGCCGCCGAGGCACCCCGCTGCGACCAGTAGGGGGCCACGCCTTGTAGCCGAAGCCTTTAGGGGATGGGCCAGGCGATGAGCCAGGCGATGAGCCAGCCCAGGCCGAAGCAGATCGGAAAGGTAAGGATCCAGGCGCCGACGATGTTGTAACCGATGCCCCAGCGTACCGCCGACAGCCTCTTGCTAGCCCCTACGCCCATGATCGCCGAGCCGATGGTGTGGGTGGTGCTAAGGGGGATACCGAACCGAGAGGTGACCGCCAGGGTCGCGGCCGCCGTGGCCTCGGCGGCGAATCCGTGTACCGGCTCCAGATGAGTCAGGCGCATGCCCAGGGTGCGCATAATCCGCCAGCCGCCCAGGGCTGTGCTAGCGGCCATGACGGAGGCCGCCAGCAGGATGACCCACAGGGGCACCTCGAACCCTTTGGTGCCCTCGCCCTCGTAGATGGCCAGGGCGGCGGCCATCACCCCGATCGCCTTCTGGCCGTCGGCCGTGCCGTGGCTCCAGGCCATAAACGCCGCCGAGGCCATCTGCAACGGGCCGAAGACGCGCCGCATGGCCGAAGGGCTGAGCCTCTGGACAACCCACCGAAGCACGCTCATCAGGATGAGGCCACCCCCGAAGGCGATCACTACCGCCAGGCCGACGCCCTGAAATACCTTGCGCCAGCCGTCCCACAGCAGCACGTCCGTCCCCGCCACCGCCACGGCGGCGCCGGCCAGCCCCGCCACAATGCCGTGGCTCTCGCTGGTGGGCAAACCGAAGTAGGCGGCAGTGGTGCTCCAGATGATGACCGCCAGCGCTCCCGCCGCCAGCACCTCCAGGGGCACAACGTCCAGGTCGATGATCCCCTTGCCTATGGTGGTGGCTACCGCCGTGCCCGAGAGGGCTCCCGTCAGGTTGAACACGGCAGCCATGGCCACGGCTGCCACTGGGCTCAAGACCCGCGTGGAGACCACGGTGGCGATGGCATTGGGGGCGTCGGTCCAGCCGTTCACCGCCTCGAACCCCAGGATGATGATGAAGGTAATAACCAGAAAGGCGAATGAGTCAGTCATGCTTCTCTCTCGAATGGACGACGCAAGAAGAGAGGAAGCCACAGGCTTCCTCTCTCACCCACCCGCCGGCTTGGGGACATCTAGGCATACTTCAGGACGATCCCCTCGAGGACGTTGGCGACGTGCTCGCAGCTATCGGTGGCCCGCTCGAGCTGGTCGTACACGTCGCGCCACTTGATGATCTCCACCGCATCGGCCTGATCGTGGAAAAGCTCGGCCATAGCGTTCAGGAAGAGAGTGTCGGCCTCATTCTCCAGGCGGTGGATCTCCACGCATTGCTCCAGAACGCCCTTTAGGCGCGACCGCTGGCGCAAGTTCTGGACAGCCCTCTCCACCTGAACGACCTGTAGGCGAATGAGGTCGGCCAGGCCGCGAGCCGCCGTCGCCGGGCGGGCGATACCATATATGCGAATGGCGGTGGTGGCTCCCTCCATGAAATCTACGATATCGTCCAGGTGGTGGGCCAGGGCCGTTATGTCCTCGCGATCCAGGGGAGTGACGAAGGTCTTGTGAAGCTGCTCGACGATCTCGTGGGTTATGCTGTCGCCCACGTGCTCCAGCTCCTTCATGCGAGCCGTCTTCATCTCCACGTTCTCGAAGTGATCCATCAGGTCGACCATCACTTCAGCGGCGGCCACCAGGTTGTGGGCGCTCTTTTCGAACAGATCGTAGAACCGGTAGTTCCGAGGAACGAGCGAGAAACGCACCGCGGCAACCCCCTAAGAAGGCAACGATGGCGCCGGTTGGGCGCCATCGCCAGATACTCGTGTTGGCCTGTTGCTGTCTGCCCGTGGTTCGGAGAATGGCATCTAAGCTTTCAGGGAGGAGTTCCCGTCACGAATGTAGTACGCCGCGGGCAGAGGATCAATGCTCAATCTAGTTAAAACGCTCGCAGCCCCCCAAAGGTTAAAGCGCCTCCGCCGCCCTCGCCTGCTGGCCTGTCGCCGCCCCAGAAGCG
>JAUYDU010000506.1 GCA_030691665.1 Chloroflexota bacterium | reverse complement strand
TGTTGACCCCGACGACGGTGCGCCGGCCGGCCTCCATCTCCTTCTGGAGGCGGTAGGAGTTCTCCTGGATCTCCCGCTGCTGGAAGCCCTGCTCGATGGCGGCGAGGGCACCGCCCAGGTCGTCGATGCGGTCGAGGTAGCGGCGGGCCTCCGCCTCGATGTGGTCGGTGAGGGATTCGAGGTAGTAGGAGCCGCCCAGGGGGTCGACGACGTCGGCGGCGCCGCTCTCGTAGGCGATGACCTGCTGAGTGCGCAGGGCGATCTGCACGGCCCTCTCGCTGGGCAGGCAGAGGGCCTCGTCCATGGAGTTGGTGTGGAGGGACTGGGTGCCGCCGAGGACGGCCGCCAGGGCCTGGATGGCGGTGCGGACGATGTTGTTCTCGGGCTGCTGGGCGGTGAGGGTGGCGCCGCCGGTCTGGGTGTGGAAGCGCAGCATCAGGGAGCGGCGGTCCCGGGCGCCGAAGCGGTCGCGCATGATGGTGGCCCAGAGGCGGCGGGCGGCGCGAAACTTGGCGACCTCCTCCAGCAGGTTGCTGTAGGAGGCGAAGAAGAAGGAGACGCGGGGGGCGAAGTCGTCGACGGCCAGGCCGGCGTCGAGGGCGGCCTGAATGTAGGCGATGGCGTTGGCCAGGGTGAAGGCCACCTCCTGGACGGCGGTGCAGCCGGCCTCGCGCATGTGGTAGCCGCTGACGCTGATGGTGTTCCAGGAGGGCAGGTTGTCCTTGCACCAAGCGAAGATGTCGGTAATGAGGCGCAGGGAGGGACGGGGCGGGAAGATGTAGGTGCCGCGGGCGACGTACTCCTTGAGGATGTCGTTCTGGACGGTGCCGCCCAGCTTGCGGAGGTCGGCGCCCTGCTTCCTGGCCACGGCCACGTACATGGCCAGGAGGATGGCGGCGGTGGCGTTGATGGTCATGGAGGTGGTGACCTTTTCCAGGGGGATGTCCTGGAAGAGGATCTCCATATCGGCCAGGGAGGAGATGGCTACCCCCACTTTGCCCACCTCGGCGGAGGCGCGGGAGTCGTCGGAGTCGTAGCCGATCTGGGTGGGCAAATCGAAGGCCACCGAGAGGCCGGTCTGGCCCTGGGAGAGGAGATAGCGGTAGCGGCGGTTGGAATCCTCGGCGTCGCCGAAGCCGGCGTACTGGCGCATCGTCCACAGGCGGCCGCGATACATGTTGGGCTGGACGCCGCGGGTGAAGGGGAACTCGCTGGGGAAGCCGAGCTTCTCCAAGTAGTCCCAGTGGTCGAGGTCTTCGGGCGTGTAGAGGGCTTCTACTTCCTGGCCGGAGCTGGTCTGGAAGGAGTCGTCTCGCTCCGGCATGCGCTGGAGGGTGGGGGCGAGGGTGTTGTCAGCCCAGTCCTTCTTGCTCTTGCTGCGATCGTTTGGGGGCATGGAGCACCACCCAGACAACTTCGCCCCGCTGACCGGCGGGGCGCTTCTGTGAGCTTCGGTCCCGGCAGAAGTGTAGCGCAAGGAGGCCCTCCCAGCAACCCCGCCCGGGGGGCAGAACCTAGAACCCAGAACCTAGAACCAACGTCAGAGGACTGGTTGCTCCTGATTCCAGGGGAGCAGCATCGGGGTGGGCAGGATGGTATACTGGGCGCGGCGAGATTCAGCACTGATGACGCCCCTCGAACCACATGCACCCCTTCGTTGATACCCTCCTATGGTCATGAACAAAACAATTCGACACAATGCAGGGCTGAAGCCCTGCAGCTACGACTACGGCCCTATCTGCTGGCCGCTTCGTAGCTGCAGACCTTTAGGTCTGCCACGCACGGAGCAACCAGCATCGCCACACTACTCAGTCAGTGGCCATCTTAATAGAGTGAGAAGCTAGTCCGGTGAACACTGCATCATCCATCAAGAACTGGCTCCTGATGGGCGCCACCGCGGCCGTGGCGGCGCCAGCGCCGGTGCTGCGGCTGCTGGAGACCATCGATGCGCCCCACCCGAACCTGGGCAGTGGGGGAGAGGCGGCGCTGTTCGGGCTGGCGATACTGGCCGCGGCGTTTCTGCTGACCTGGGCCTCGGAGGTGGCCGAGACGGAGATCTCGGCGACCCTGGCCCTGGTCTTCCTGGCCCTCATCGCTGTGCTGCCGGAGTACGCCGTCGACCTGTACTTTGCCTGGACTGCCCCTACCAACCCGGAGAGCGCCCACTACGCCCTGGCGAACATGACGGGGGCCAATCGTTTGTTGGTGGGGATGGCCTGGCCACTCATCTTCCTGATCTTCTGGATGAAGAGCCGCAAGTCCGAGCTGAAGGTTGACGCGCGGCACAATTCGCTGGGCATCGTATTCCTGGCTGCGGCCACCATCTACAGCTTCACGATACCCCTAAGAGGGCACCTGTCCCTGGTGGACAGCGCCGTCATGATCAGCCTGTTCGCCGCTTACCTCTACCTGTCGTCGCGGACGCCGTCACGGGAGGTGGAGGGGTTCGTGGGGCCAGCGGCGGCGATCGGGGCGCTGCCGCCGATACCGCGGCGGGCGCTGGTGGCAGGGATCTTT
>JAUYDU010000478.1 GCA_030691665.1 Chloroflexota bacterium | reverse complement strand
CCCACCGTAATAACTGTGGGCAGCTTGGCGTTGTAGCGATAGTTGAGGATCTGAAACAGCTTCTCCTGCGCCCAGGGCGTGGCACTGTGCACCCCCAGGTCGTCCAGGATGAGAACGGGGGCAGTGCGTATTGCCTCCAGAACTTCGTCGAAATGGCCACCGCGGGCGTCCTCCCGGGAGGCCAAACGCAGGTCATCCAGCAGGTCGGGAACGACGCAAAAGTGTACAACCGTGTCCCTGGCCTCTAGGTAGTGCCCAACGGCCGCCGCCAGGTGGGTTTTTCCGCAGCCTGTCTCGCCAAGCAGCACCAGCCAGCCCTCCGGGTTCTCAGCGTAGCCTCGCGCGGTCATGTAGGCAATGCGAAGGCTCCGCAGAGCTTGTTGAACCAAGGTCTGTAGACGTTCGCCCCAGACGTCCGACTCCTCTTGGCTTCGAAAGATATCAGCGAGTTGCTTTTGCAAGGCAGGGCCGCTATGGAGGAAGCTCTCGAAGGTCATCTCCCGGATGATCGACAGGCCCAGCCCGCCTAAGGCGCCCGTCCGCCCGCCGCCGCCCTCCTCCAGCAGGAACACCCGCGAGACGCTGGCGTCGCCCAGGCGGGTGCGCAGCCGCTCGTCCATCTCCTCCAGGGGCATGCTGGTGGTAAAGACGGTGGGCAGCCGGTGGTTGTAGCGATGGCTGAGTAGCTGGAAGAGCTTTTCCTGAGCCCAGGGGGTGGCGCTCTGAGCACCCAGGTCGTCCAGGATCACCAAGGGGGCGTTGCGCACCTGCTCGAACAGCTCATCATAGGAGATCTCGCTGCCCGGGCCGTAGGCGGCGCGCAGATGGTCCAGTAGATCAGGCACCACCACAAAGAAGGCCGCCAACCCCCGCTGGATGGATTCGTTGGCGATGGCCGCCGCCAGGTGGGTCTTGCCGCAGCCGCTGGGGCCGCACAGGACCAGCCAGCCGCCCGGCTCCTGGGCGAACTCCTGGGCTGTTGCCACCGCCTTGGCGAACCTCTCCTGATTGCGGGGGTCGGTGCTGCGACCGCTGGTCATCAGGTTGGCGAAGGTCAGGCGGGTGAGGGGCCCCAGATTGCTGTAGCGCTGGAGGCGGGCCAGCCGCTGGTCCTGCCTCTCCTCCAGGACACAGCGGCAGGGGAAGGCCCGGCCGAAGTCCGGATGATCGAGGGCCACATCCTTGCGCACGAAGCCCGCTCCTCGGCAGAGGGGGCAAACACCCTCCTCGGCCCCCCGACCGGTCGGGGCGGGCTCAGCGCCGGATGAGATGTCGGTATCGGTCGAAGGGAGAGCGCTTGCGCCGATCCCCTTCAGTATCTCGTCCAGCCTTCTCATAGTCCGGGCCCTTTTCCTCCCACTGTCTCAGGATGGCCGCAATATAGCTCCAACGGCGCACATTTTGCTGTACGGCTCTCTGGAACGCCGGCTCGAACCACTCGGCGGGA
Organism: Chloroflexota bacterium; assembly: GCA_030691665.1. Classification (GTDB taxonomy): domain Bacteria; phylum Chloroflexota; class Dehalococcoidia; order SM23-28-2; family SM23-28-2; genus JAUYDU01. The sequence continues at coordinate 2,504 of JAUYDU010000478.1, read as the reverse complement.
TACTGCTTCTCCGCGTCCTTCAGCTCCTCAGCGATCAGGGGCGTGAGGGGGCCGATATTCTCCTCGTACAAGGCGAAGATGTTGGGCAGAGGCAGCCTGGCTTCGCTCGCCCCGACTTGTCGGGGCCGGCCCAGAGGCAGCCTGCCAGCCTTGATGGCGGCCACGGCGTCCCGACCGGTCGGTGTGTTGAGAAAGTACAGCTCCTGAGCCTGTCCTGAGCCTCCGCCAGAGGCGGATCCGCCTTCGGCGGATGTCGAAGGGGCCTGCCCGTCGTGCCCCACGTCCAGGCGCAGGAGGGTGCCCCGCTCCACCGCCGCATCCAGCCCTCGCCGCAGCGCCCCCTCGCCCAGAGAGGCGAGGGCGCTCGCCAGTGTCCCGTCGGCCGCCAGCTCGCCGTGGGTGAGGAAGCGAGGCTGCCCCTTCTTGCGGCCATGGGCGAAGAAGAAGTACAGGCTGACCACTAGCTCGGCGGGGTCGCTCACCTGCGGCAGGACAGAGGTGAAAAAGAGATTGGGCACGGCGGTGGCCAGGGCCCCTGCCGGAAAGCCCCCAAACGGTCTCTTCTCTACTCCCATTCCTCCGGCTCCCGCACCAGCAGGTCCTCGAAGCGAGCTGTCTTCTCCCGAAACCGCAGGTGGATGGTGCCCGTAGGCCCGTTGCGGTGCTTGGCTACGATGATCTGGGCGATCCCCGCCGGGTAGCTATCGCCCGGACGGTCGGGGTGCATGCGCTGCCACTCGTCCCTGGGCGTGTAGGCGTCTTCCCGGTAGATGAAGATGACTACGTCCGCGTCCTGCTCGATGCTCCCCGATTCCCGCAGGTCGCTGAGCATGGGGATGTGGGTGGCCCGCGCTTCCACCGCTCGCGACAACTGAGAGACGGCGATGACCGGCACGTTTAGCTCCCGCGCTAGCTCCTTGAGGGAGCGAGAGATGTAGCTGATCTCCTGCACCCTGTTCTCCACCTGCCTGCCGGCGTGCATGAGCTGCAAGTAGTCGACGATGATCAGATCGAGGCGACGCTCTCGGGACAGGCGCCAGGCCTTTCCTCGCATCTCGGACATGCGCAGGACGCCGCTGTCGTCCACGTAGATATCGGTGTTGGCCAACACGCCGATGGCCTGCATGATCCGCCGCTCCTCGGCCTCATTGTGGGTGCCCAGGCGCAGGCGCGTGGAATCCACATTGGACTCCATGGCCAGCAGGCGCTGAGCGATCTGCTCGCCAGCCGTCTCCAGACTGAAGATCGCCACCGTCGCCTTCTGGCCCACGGCAGCGTTGCGGGCGATGTTCAGAGCCAGAGAGGTCTTCCCCAAGCTGGTGCGGGCGGCCAGAATGACGAGGTCGGACCGCTTGAGGCCGCCCAGGAGAGTGTCCAGATCCATGAAGCCCGTGCGGATGTGTCCGCCTTCGGCGGAGACCTCGGCGCCTTCCGCCTCCGGCCCCTCAACGTGGCGCTCCAGCAACTCCCTGATGTGGACGAAATCGCTGGTCAGCTTGTCGCCCCGAACGGCCGCCAGCAAACCCTCAGCCCGGGACAGAGTGCCCGGCAGGTCAGGCCCGCCCTGGTAGGCCATCTGGGTGATCTGGCCGGCCGCCGAGATCAGTCGCCGATAGACGGCGTCCCGCTGCACTATCTGAGCGTAGTACTCGACGCCCAGAGGCGTCGGCAGCTCGGTCACCAGTTGGCTGAGATAGGCGACGCCCCCCAACTCCTCCAGGCGGCCGCGGCGGGCCAGCTCGTGAGCGAGGGTGATCTGGTTGATGGCCTCGTTGCGCTCCCACAGGGCCAGGCAAGCGTCGTAGGCCCAGGCGTTCTTCTCCCGGAAGAAGTCCTCGGGATGCAGGATGGGCGCCACCTTGAAGATCGCCTCAGCGTCCACCAGAAGGGAAGCGACGACCGCCTCCTCAGCCTCGATGTCGTGAGGGGGCAGCCTCTCGGCTACCGCCATCTCTCTCATCTCTTGCAGCCCCGGCAGGTCTACCTACTCCGCCTCGCGAGACCTTCTGCGGGCGATGATCTCATCAGCCGCCCGGCCGATGAGCAGCCTCCCCAGGTTGCGGTGCCCAACCTGAAGATAGTACTTCCGCCATATCTGGCGGATCTCATCAGCCGTCTTAGCGCCGTCCAGCTCCTCCTCCGCCTGCCTGAGAAGGCCTTCCGTGTCTTCGCTGGGCGTGGTCATAGATCCAGGACCCTCCTATTCCTCCGACGGCTCCTCGGCCGCCTCGAGTTGCTCCCCGGCCGTAGGCTCCGCCAGAGGCGGATCCGCCTTTGGCGGAGGATCAGTCTCCGCTTCTTCAGCCTCTACGGCCTCCTGTTCAGAGACAGACGGTTCTTCCAACTCCGCCGACGCCGGCTGTTCTTCTTCTGCCACCGGCGACTGTTCTTCCGCGGGCGGCGCTCCCTCACCGACCACCGCCACCTGGACCATCGCGCGCACGTTGCGCGACAGCCTGAGCGCCACCTCGAACTCGCCAACCTCGCGGATCGGCTCCTCCAGC
>JAUYDU010000459.1 GCA_030691665.1 Chloroflexota bacterium | reverse complement strand
TCTCCGTAACATCTGCCGGGTATAGTTGAGGCACGAAGGAAGGAGGCTACCGTGAGCGAGTGCACTCTTCGTGAGGCTACCGTGGCGGATCAGTCGGCCATCATGGACATCTACAACGACGCCGTTCTCCACTCCACCGCCACCTTCGATCTGGACCCGCGGACATGGGAGGTGCAGCAACAATGGTTTCAGCAACACCGCCCACCCCATCGGATCTTCGTGGCCACGCTAGGAGACGCGGTCGCAGGCTGGGGTAGCCTGTCGCCATTCCGCCCCAAACCCGGTTATCGGTTCACGGCAGAGGACTCCATCTATGTCCACAAGGACTTCCGTGGTCGAGGCATGGGCGCTGCCCTGCTGGGCCTCCTGATCGAGGCGGCCCGCCGTGGCCGGTTCCACTCCATCATGGCCCTGATCGACGGCGATAACACGGTGAGCGTTCACCTCCACGAGCGCTTCGGTTTCCGACACGTGGGCACCTTTCCTCAGGTAGGCTTCAAGTTCGGCCGGTGGCTAGATGTAGTCCACATGCAAAGGGTGTTAGAATGAACCCCGTGAGGCCGATTATCGTCGACTACGGTGCTGGCAACCTGCGCAGCGTCGCCAAGGCGGTGGCCCGCCTCGGCTACCAGCCCCTCATCACCTCCGATGCGACGGCACTGGCTGCCGCCGACGCGGTGATCCTGCCCGGCGTCGGCGCTGCCGCCGATACCATGAGCAACCTCACCCGCTGTGGCCTCGTCGAGCCCATCCGCCAGTTCATCGCCGGCGGCGGGCCCTTCCTGGGGGTGTGCATGGGCCTGCAAGCCCTCCTCACGGTGAGCGAGGAGGGCGGCGAGCACCCCTGCCTGGACATCCTGCCCGGCCGCGTCCGCCGCCTCCCCGACGGCCTCAAGGTGCCCCACATGGGCTGGAACCGCGTCCGCCAGCGCCGCCAGCACCCCATCTTCGCCGGCATCGCCGACGGCGCCTTCTTCTACTTCGTCCACAGCTACTACGCCGATCCCATCGACGACTCGGTCGTGGTGGGTGACACCGACTACGGCGTCACCTTCGCCGCGGTGGTCGCCCGCGACAACATTGTCGCCACCCAGTTCCACCCCGAGAAGAGCGGCGATGCCGGCATCCGCCTCTACGATAACTTCCTGCGGACCGCCTCCAACGGCGGCGGCTTGTAGCGGAAGGCTTCAGCCTTCCAGCAGCGACTCGTAGTAGGTCTTTCCAGCCTGAGTTCCACGTAGCTGCAGGGCTTATGGTCATCGACAATGCGGGTTGCCCTCTGCTGGCAGACCTTGCGCCAGAGGCGCATCCGCCTTCGGCGGAAAAGGTCTGCAGCTACGACTCCCCTTAGTCGTAGGCGGGTAGCTTCAGCTGCCCGCAGCCTGTCTGGCGGTACATGGGTAGCTTCAGCGGGCGCGGCTTTGTTGCGTTGTTGACAAGAACCAGCCGCCTCCCCTATAATGGGATAGACCCCTACCCAGGGGGTATGGGTATAGCCCGCTCTAGGGGGTTGCCATGGTTCCGGTGGCTCGCAAGAACCTGCTCGCCGAGAAGACCCGCTTCTTCGTGGCCGTGGGCGGCGTCGCCTTCGCCGTCTTTCTGATCATCGTCATCCAGGGCGTGTATATGGCGGTGAGGAAGAACTTCACCGCCGTCATGGCTGATACGCCGGCTGACGTGTGGGTGACCCAGGACGGCGCTTTCGACATGTTCCACTCCAGGTCCAGCCTGCCGGAGGAGCTGGAGGGGGCAGTGGCCCAGGTACCGGGCGTGACTTCGGTGCATCGCGTGCTGGCCCGCCAGATGGCCTTCCAGGCACCGTCGGGCGAGACTCGCTCTCGGTTTATGGCCTTCCACCCCGGCGACGGGGCTATGGCCGGCGACGAGTCGCCGGGCCTGAACCTGGCACCTGGACAGGTGGCCATGAGCGATATCGCCAGCCGCCAGTCCGGTGCCGGCGTAGGCGACCGCATCACCCTCGGCGCGCGGGAGCTCCTGGTGGTAGCCACCACCGGCGAACGTACGGGCATCCGCGGCACCTCCTTCCTCAACTATGCCGACGCCCAGGCCATTTTCGACGAGCCAGGCCGCGCCAACTACCTGATAGTCTCCGTAGCCGACCCCACGCAGGCGGCGATGGTGGCGCGGGACATCGAGGTCCAGGTGTCCGGGGTGAGCGCCTTCACCCAGCAGCAGTTCATCGACAGCAGCCTGGAGGAGATGAGCTCCTTCGAGCCCATCATCGCTGTGATCATGGTCATCGGCTTTGTAGTGGGCGCCACCGTCATCAGCCTCACCATCTATACGGCCACGGTGGAGAAGGCGCGCGAATTCGGCGTCATGAAGGCTCTGGGGGCGTCCAGCCTCCAGCTCTATCGCATCGTCGTCTCCCAGAGCTTCGTCGTTGGCCTGCTGGGCTTCGCTACCGGCGTCCCCCTGGCCGTCGCAGCCAGCAAGCTCATCGAGCGTTTCGTGCCGGAGTTCAGCACGCTCTTCCAGTGGCAGGCGATCGTTGGTGTGCTGGTCGCCGTCCTCCTCATGAGCTTCCTGGCCGCCTACCTGCCCGTCCGCCGCATCGCCCGCATCGACCCCGCGGCGGTGTTTCGAGCCTGAATTCTGTGTAGCAGCAGGGCCTATGGTCATTAACTGAATTTCTCCGCAGGTTGAAATCTGCGGCTTGGCCGGAAGCTGCGGGTTTCAACCCGCAGAGATCAACTATCGAATAAGGAGACCCCCATGACCAGCCCCAACGACGTCATCCTCGAGGTGCGCGGCCTCACCAAGGTCTTCGGCTCCGGCGAGGCGGAGGTAAGGGCCGTGGACGGCGTCGACCTGAC
>JAUYDU010000386.1 GCA_030691665.1 Chloroflexota bacterium | reverse complement strand
GGCCAGCGACCTCGATTGGCCCACCCTGGCCGCCCTGGACATCGCCGTGCGGCGCAACGCCTTCGGCCGCCAGGTAGACAGCTTCGAGACCGACCTACCCGTGCCCGCCCTGGGCGCGACAGCCTTCCATGCTGTCTTCATCCGGGCGCCCACGGTCGAGGAGGTAGGCGCCGGGGTAGAGGTGCTGGCCACCCTGGAGGACGGCAAGGCTGTGGCCGTACGTCAGGGCAATGCCCTGGCCACCGCTTTCCACCCGGAGTTGACCGAGGACGACCGCTTCCATCGCTACTTCCTGGAGATCGTTCGAGCCCACAAGAATGCCCACGTCTAGCTCTACAGCCATCGCCCGGCCGCTGCGGCCCACCGACCTGCCGGCCCTGGTCTCCTTCTGGGCCAGGAGCAGGCCACCCCTTGCCCGCAACGGCGCTCGCTACCGCAATGAGGCCAGGACCTGGGAGCGGCTGGGCATTGAGGAGCAGGGATTCCACCTGCTGGACAGCACCATCGAGCAGTGGCTCCCCCTCGCTGGCCGCCGCCACACCTGGATCGCCGTCCGCGGCCTCAATGTGCGCGGCCTGGCGTCGGCGCGATGGCGGGGCGCGCGCCGAGCCTGGGAGGTGGACTACTTCGTCGCCCCCAGCGCGGACACATCCGTCTGCCTGAGCCTCCTGGAACAGCTTGCCCGGAGCCTGGGGGGTGCCGGCGTCGAGAAAGTGTTCCTGCGCCTGGACGCCGACAGCGGCCTTGTGGCCGTCGTCCGCCAGGCTGGCTTCTTCCCTTACCTGAGGGAGCGCCTTCTGCGCATCGATGGGGCGCCCCCAGGTCTGGGGCCGTCGAATCTACCCCTCCGCCAGAGGCGGATCTCGGCCGACATTCTCCCTCTGTTCCAACTCTACAACGCCTCCGTGCCAGCCACTGTGCGCCGCCACGAGGGCGTTACCCTGCGCGAGTGGCTGGCTGCCCAGGAGAAGGGGCGCTGCCAACATCTGGTGCTTCAGGACGACCCGACTGGTCGGGTCACAGCCTGGCTGCGCATCGCCAAGAGCGAGCGGGGGAGCCGGTTCAGCCTCCTGTCCGAGCGGAGAGAGGCCGTTCCCCTGGACCACCTCTTGGCCGCCGCTCTCTCCTACCTGGCTGACAAGCGGCCCATCTTCTGCCTGGTGCCCGAATACCAGAGGACACTGGCTCGCCACCTGGGCGAGATGGGCTTCCGGCCGGCGGCCGAGTACGTGGTCCTGGTCAACCGCCTGGTCCGGCCCGTGGAGGAGGCCGTGCCCGTGCCGGAGGCGGCCCGCCAGCCTTACCCTGTGAGCTAGGGGAATGGGCATGCTAAGGATAACCGATGACCTGGACGCCATGCTCGACGTGTTGCCGCCGCAAGTCCGCGAACCGTTGCTGGAGCGGCCGGAAAACTTCGAGCTCCTGGAGGTAGTGCTCGATCTGGGGCGCCTGCCCGAGGCCCGCTACCCTGAGCGAGAGGTAGTCCTTAGCGAACGAGAGGTGGCCGAGGCCGACCTGGACTACATCGTCTCCCGCATCGGCGAGTTCACCAGCGATAACCGAGCCGGCATCGAGCGTACCCTCCACCGCATCTCGGCCATCCGCAACCGGCGGGGGCGCATCGTCGGCCTCACCTGCCGGGTCGGCCGAGCCGTCTTCGGCACCATCCGCATCATCGAGGATCTGGTCAGGTCGGGTAAGAGCATCCTTCTTCTGGGTCGGCCCGGCGTGGGCAAGACCACCATGCTGCGAGAGGTGGCCCGCTTCCTAGCTGATGACATGAACAAGCGAGTGGTGGTGGTCGATACCTCCAACGAGATCGCCGGCGACGGCGATATTCCCCACCCGGGCATCGGCAGCGCCCGCCGCATGCAGGTTCCCACCCCCACTATGCAGCACGCGGTGATGATCGAGGCGGTGGAGAACCACATGCCGGAGGTCATCATTATCGACGAGATCGGCACGGATCTGGAGGCAGCAGCAGCGCGCACCATCGCCGAGCGGGGGGTGCAGTTGGTGGCTACGGCCCACGGCAACACGCTGGAGAACCTGATCATGAACCCCACCCTGTGCGACCTCATCGGCGGCATCCAGTCGGTGACCCTGGGAGACGAGGAAGCCCGCCGCCGCGGTACTCAGAAGTCCATCCTAGAGCGCAAGGCGCCCCCGACCTTCGATGTCGTGGTGGAGATTCAGAGCTGGGAGAGGGTGTCCGTCCACCCCAACGTTGCCGAGACAGTGGACTCCATCCTGCGGGGCTATAATGTGCCCGCCGAGGTTCGGGAGATCGACAAGGAGGGCGAAGTGCGAGTGACCGCTTCCCCGCTGCCATCGGGGCGGGAGAAGCGCAGCCCGGAGAGACGAGGGCCGGTGGCCGCCGGACGCGAGCGGAAGATCTATCCCTTTGGCGTCTCCCGCCGTCGCCTGGAGCAGGCCATCCACCAGATGGGCATGCCAGCCACCATCGTGGAGCAGTTGGTGGATGCCGACGCCCTGGTCACCCTGCGCAGCTACTATCGGCGCAAGCCCCAGGTCCTTCGCGATGCCGAGGAACGCGGCGTCCCTATCTACGTCATCAAGAGCAACACCGTCTTCCAGATGGAGCAATGTATCCTGTCCATGCGCAGCGAGCGGGGTCAGGACCCCGTCCTTTCGGCCCTCCAGGAGGCGGAGGAAGCCATCGGCGAGGTCATGAAGGCCGAACGGCCAATAGAGCTCTCCCCTCAGAACGCCTACATCCGTCGCCTCCAGCACATGCTGGCCCAGCGCTACAACCTGACGTCCCGCAGCATGGGGCAGGAACCCCAGCGGCGGGTGCGTATCCTGCCTGGCGGGGCCGCCTAACCCTTCTATGGCCCGACCAGAGCAGGAGCGCGCCCCGGCCGCCGACAAGCGGGGCCTGTTCATCGCCCTCGAGGGAGGCGAAGGATCCGGCAAGTCCAGCCAGGCCCAAGCCCTGAAGACCCTCCTGGAAGCCAAAGGCTACAGCGTCACTGTGACCCGCGAGCCCGGCGGCTGCGAACTGGGCGAGCGGGTGCGCAAGCTTCTGTCGGAGAGTTCCCTAGCTCTCGATCCCCACAGCGAGCTCTTCCTGTTCGCGGCCGCCCGCGCCCAGCATGTGGGCGAGCTGATCCTGCCTGCGCTGGAGCGGGGCGAGATCGTCATCTGCGACCGCTTCAGCGACTCCAGCCTGGCCTATCAGGGTCACGGACGGGGCCTCAGCCTTAACCACGTGCGGGTGGTCAATCATATCGCTACGCGCGGCCTGGTACCCGCCCTGACGGTGCTCCTGAACCTGCCGGTGGGCATGGGGTTGGCTCGCAAGGAGAGGGAGGCCAGTCCGGATAGGATCGGCCAGGAGGGGAGAGAATTTCACGAGAGGGTTCATCGCGGCTATCTGGCCATCGCCGCCGAGGAGCCGGAACGCTTCCTGGTGGTGGACGCCACCCTGCCAGCGGCGGAGATAACCCAGAAGATCTGGGACCGGGCGGAGCCGCTGCTCTCCGCCGCCTGCGGCCTAGCTCACGCCTGAGGATGACCACCGACAGCGCCATCGAGACCAGAGGCCTCGGCAAGCGCTTCGGCCCCATCGAGGCCCTGCGCGACGTCAGCCTGGGCGTCCCCGCGGGCCAGACCTACGGCCTGCTGGGCCCCAACGGCAGCGGCAAGACCACCCTGATCCGCCTGATAGCGGGGCTCTTGCGCCCGACCGCGGGCAGCCTCACAGTCCTGGGCGAAAGCATGCCCTCCCGCCGCATCCTGGCGGAGATAGGCTATATGCCCCAGACCGCCGCCCTCTATCAGGAACTCACGGTGCGGGAGAACGTATCCTTCTTCGCCCGAATCTACGGCGTTCCCCCCGTCAGGGCTGTGGACGAGGTGCTGGAGGTGGTCGGCCTTAGCGAGCGGGCTGACAGCCCCGTTTACATCCTCAGCAGCGGCATGCGTCAGAGAGCATCCCTGGCCTGCGCCCTGGTGCACCACCCCAGGCTCCTCCTCCTGGACGAGCCCACCGTGGGGGTGGACCCCCCTCTGCGGGTAGCTTTCTGGCAGTACTTCCATCGGCTGAACCAGCAGGGGGTCACTATCATCGTCTCCAGTCACGTCATGGACGAGGCGGAGCGTTGCGACCGGCTGGTGCTGCTGAGGGACGGCCTCATCTTGGCCGAGGGCAGCGCCGGCGAGCTGCGGGAGAAGGCAGGGACGTCCACCCTGGAGGAGGCTTTCTTACGGTACGCGGAGGCCACAGGTGAGCTGGGCTAGGATAGCAGCCATCTTTCTACGCATTGTGCAGCAGTTCCGCCGCGACCGCCGCACCCTGGTCCTGCTGTTCACCGTGCCGGTGGCAGTCACCCTCCTGGTGGGCTACGTCGTGCGCAGCAGCGAGGCGTCGCTATCGGTGGCGGTGGTGGATGAGACGGGCGGCAGCACAGCCGACTTCGCGCCCGGCAC
>JAUYDU010000385.1 GCA_030691665.1 Chloroflexota bacterium | reverse complement strand
CCAAGGGCGAACGACACGAACTCCTCAATATGATGCTGGACGCAGTCTACGTAGATATGGTGACTGGAACCGTCGTGGCGATCAAACCGAAGGCCGCCTTCTTGCCGCTTTTCAACCTGGACCAGCCAGTCAGCGCAGGAGAGCTAATCTTAGTTACTGGCGACCCGGAAGGGATTCGAACCCTCGATCTCCGCCTTGACAGGGCGGTGTGTTAGGCCGATACACCACCGTGCCTCGCCACGCACAGAATTAGCGACATTCGCCGCTAACCACGTCCGATTGTAGCCTTCCACAGGTACGGTGTCAAGGAAAGCGGGGCGGACCGCCCCGCGTCAGAAGTTTCAACCCAGGCCGCCGTAGCCGATGGTGACCCGTTCCCCTTCCACGATGACCGGCGTTACCCTGTCGCCGCCGGTGAGGCGCTCCAGCTCCTCCACGGCGCCCGGCACTACCGTCACGTCAACCTCGCGGAACGCGATGCCAAGCTGCTCCATGTCGTACTTGGCCGCCGCGGAGAACTCGCAGTCCGGGTGGGTGTAAATCACCACCTCGGTCCCATTGGCTTGCTCGGTCAAAGCTCGCTCCAGGGCACAGTTAGCCTATGTCTATTCTACGCCGGGTACGCTCATAGCGCAAAGCTACAGCGGCAGGGCTTACCGCTCGATTCTGGTTGACACCAGTTTCCAAGCCCCTAAACTGGGGCCATGCCCAATCCCAAGCCCAGATACCGCTACAGCATCAGCCCACCGTGGTACTTTGGCCCCCGCGTTCCAGGAATCGAGGCGGCTCCAATGCTGCTAATTGAAGAGATTCCCCCGATTCCAGAGAACGTCAGATGCAAGGGGTGTGGTGGCCGAAACCTTGTGCGGTTCGGCAAATACAAGGGAACCCAGAAGTACAGATGCAAGGACTGCAAGACAGTCTTTATAGGAACAGAGGCCCCCAGGGGGATGCGCCTGCCCGCCCAGGTGATTGCGGATGGCCTCTCGATGTTCTACGAGGGGTTGTCTCTGAGTGCCATACGACGGCAGCTCAAACAGGCGTATGACATCTACCCCTCGGATTCCAGCGTGTACGGCTGGATTGTCCACTACACAAGGGTAGCAATTCAGGCTGGAAAGGACATCCAGCCAAAGGTAGGGAACCGTTGGAGCGCGGACGAAGCCGTCCTCAAGGTTGGTGGGACAAAGCTGTGGTTCTGGGACGTGCTTGATTACAAGACACGCTACCTGCTGGCGTCCCATCTCACAGTCAGTAGGTACACGAGGGACGCCCAGACAGTCATGCAGCGAGCGCGGGACCGGGCAGGGAAGTCCCCAAGAACCATTATCACGGACGGCCTCAAAGCCTACATAGACGGCATAGAGAGGGTGTTTGGGGCTGATTCCAAGCACCTACGAGGGGGGATACGGCTAGAGGTCAACAACAATATGGTGGAGAGGTTCCACGGTACGCTTCGCCAGCGTGAAAAGGTTATGCGCGGCTTGAAGTCGGCTGATAGCGCAAGGCTGTTCCTAGATGGATGGCTGGTTTACTACAACCACTTCAGGCCCCATGAGTCACTGGGGGATATGACGCCAGGGGAAGCGGCAAAGGCGGGGTTCAGGTTCAAGAACTGGGCAGAGGTTGTCAGGGGGGAGGTGGGGGAATGAGCGCGCCCCTCAGGTCATCCCAAGAGGTCATAAGTGATATAGCATCTACTTACGGCGTGCCCGAGGAGATAGTAGAGGCCATCATCCTTGCGTACATAGGCGCTATCTATGGAGGAATCACTGGTAGAGACCCAGACGACCAATTGAGGTGGTTACGTCTTGATTGAGGTGGTTACGTCCTGAGTGAGGTTTGTAACTCTCGTATGGCTTTTTCCAGCTCGGTCAGTCTAATGCGAGTGTCGGATAGTTCTACGCCGAGTTTCGCGACGAGGGCACCCACCATAGAGGCAGACAGCACGTCGGCAGAAACCTTAGCTGTTCCAGACATGTGCCCAAGTAAAGTCTCACTGAACATCTTATGCACTTCTGCCCAAGCTGTACGCGTCTTGGACAACTCTCCTTGTACACCAGCAACGGCCTCCTCAAGTCGCCGCGCAGGAGTGGGGTATCCAATGGGGCGCTTCGGCTCTGCCATACTTGTCCTCCTTACGCGACTGGATAAGGCCATACGGGGTAGGTGCCTGAATGGTATCACTGAGTAGCCTAATGGTCAATCAGTATCGAGGAGAACCCGGCAGGGCGATGGCCTGGCCGCTCTGGGCGCTGCGGATGACGGCCTCGGTGAACTCCATATACCGCACACCATCCTGGAAGCTGGTGCGCGTCACCTTCTCCACGCCACGGATGGCGTTGACGAACTCCTGCTCCACTCGCCAGCCGCCGGCCTTGGCAGGTGGCGCCGGCATCTGCTTCAGCTCCTTATCACCGCGTTTTCCGCCCCAGAGCGTCTGCGAGGGGAAGTCCACCCGCAGCGTGCCCTCAGTGCCGTACAGCCACGCTGAGTTGCCCGGGCACAGGCCCGTAACGGACGTGAAGGTGAGGCTCGCCTGGGCGCCGCAGGCCAGGTCACAAAGCGCATTCACGTAGTCGGGTACCTCAACGGCGCGGAGGACGCCGGACTCGTCCCTGCGGCGCTTGACCGAGACCTTGGTGAGGGCGGTGATTTTCAGGGCTGGCCCCAGCCATCGCATC
>JAUYDU010000303.1 GCA_030691665.1 Chloroflexota bacterium | reverse complement strand
GCCGCGTCCACCTCGGGGCCGAACAGGTAGCGCAGATACTCGATAGGGATGCGGGGGTTGTCCTCGTCGATCTCGCCGTTCTCGTCGAAGCGAGGCGGCGACAGGGGAGGGACGTAGTAGACGTTGGGGCCCGTCCCGTATTCGGGATGGAGGGGGATGGCCACCTTCCATCCCTTCACCAGCTTGAAGACGGGCCCGTCCTCGTCGTCCAGGAACCCCACCCAGCGTACCCGCCCCGGGCACTGGCGGGCGCAGGCGTTGGCCACCTTCTGCTCGAAGCGAGGGAAGCAAAAGATGCACTTCTGGGCGATCTTCTTGACGTGGTTGAAGTAGATCTTCTTGTAAGGGCAGGCCTCCACGCAGAAGCGATAGCCGTTGCATCGCTTCTCATCGATGAGGACGATGCCGTCCTGCGGCCGCTTGTAGATGGCCTGGCGGGGACAGGCCGCGAGGCAGGCGGGGCGGGTGCAGTGGTTGCAGATGGTCTGGAGGTAGAAGTAGTAGGCGTTGGGGTACTCGCCGTCGCCCTGGTCCTCCTCCCAGTTGAAGCCGTAGGTCGCTCCACCCTGGGGGCGCAGGTGCTCCGAGGTGCCCTTGCCGCCCTCGAACACGTCCTCGTAGTTGAACTCCCAGGCCTCGCCGAACTCCTCGCGGGTCGGCAGTCGGCCGGGCTGGGCGATCCCGTCGGCGAAGCCGCCGCCCATGTTCTGCCAATCGCGAGGGCTGCCGTGGCCGGGCATGGTGGTCACCAGGTTCCACCACATGTACTCCATGCCTTCCTTGTCCGTCCACAGCGTCTTGCAGGCAATGGTGCAGGTCTGGCACCCCAGGCACTTGTTGAGGTCCATGACCATCGCTGCTTGTCGCTGTACCTCTGCCATTTTCCCTCAGCCCCCCTTGGCGCCCTTATCCTTCGATGGTCAACTCGTGCCACATCGGCGAATAGGCCTTGAGCCCCGCCCTATCGTTGTTGGCCCCTTCCAGCACGACGAACGCCGCTTTGGTGGTCATCCCTGGCTTCAGCCCTATGCTGTTGCGATGGGGTTGGGCGACGGTGAACGGCCGCCCTAGCACCACCCGCCAGGTTCCCGCTTCCCAGCTCGAGCCGGAAACGAGGGGGTTGTCCACGTGGCGCTGGCTGGTTCCCCGCCCGCTGGCCGTGACGCTGAGGGGCTTCTCGCCCAGGTCGGCCCGCCAGAACCACGCATTGACCGGCTGCGCTGGGCTGCCCATCTCGGTCAGGGGCGCGTCGCCGGCCACCGGGAAGAGCACCCCGGCCGCGTCGGCGAAGACGTCGATGTCGCTGACCTCCGTCACGGCCCTGGCGATCTGCCACTCCAGGCGGAAGAAGAGGCTGTCCCCGTTGTGGAGCGACCTGACTCTGACCTGCGCCACCAGCCCGTGCGCTCGCTGTGGCCAGACGGCCTGGATGTACTCGGAGGCCTGAAGCTCGACCGGCGTGGGGAGCAGATCGACCGTCTCCTCGTCGGTCTGCTGCCACTGAGCCGCCTGGGGGTCCAGCAGGCTCTCCGACGATCCTGCCACTCGTTTCGCCAACACCGCTACACCACCTCACCCTCCGCCTTGGCCTGGGGCTGGCCAGTCGGCCGCCACGCCACCAGGGCATAGAGGAGGAAGGTCGCCAGGAAGGCCGGGATGGAAGCGCCCAGCCAGGTGACCTCCTCCCCCAGCGGGAAGGGAAGGCGCAGAAGGCCGTGGAACAGCCAGTCCATGGCGTTTACCCACCAGTCGACCGTCCCTGGCGAGATCCAGTTGTAGAGAAGGAAGCCCACGCCCCAGACCACTAACGCCGTAACGTTCACGCCGTCCTGGTACCAGAAGCGGCCGCCGTTCTGGTAGAGAGCGGCCGTCTCCAGGCGGCGGCCCCGCAGTAGGAAGTAGTCGGCCGCCAGGATGCCGAACAGGGGAACGAACAGCGAGCCGGTGAGCAGGAGGACGTTCTCGTACTGAAGCAGGTTCACTGCCAGGGCGAGGGCAATAGAAGCGACTCCTACCGCAACAACCAGGCCGCGCTGGCTGGCCTGGGGAGCCACGTTCTGGACGGACACAGAGGCCGAGTAGACGTTGGCGAAGGCGCCGTCGCTCTCCAGCATGAGGACGATGATCAGGGCCATGAGGCCAAGGGGCATGCCGCCAATGAGCCAGCCCACCAGGTCCTGGCTGTTCACCGCCGGCAGGTAGAGGACGCCCAGGGCACAGAACCAGACGGTGGCTACAAATGACCCGGTGAAAGTCCCCCAGAAGGCGCTCCTGGCGCTGCGGGAGAAGCGGGAGTAGTCGGCCACCAGGGGCAGCCAGGCTACGGGCAGGGCCACCACCAGGTCCACCGCCTGCCAGAAGGAGGGCCAGCCGCCCGCCGGGGCGCGCTGAAGCATGGCGGGGATGCCGAACTCCATGAAGCCCGAAAGGGCGATGACCGCCGCCACCAGCACCACGAACCACAGGGCGAACTTCCTGAACCACTGCCGCACGATGGTATGCGGCCCGATGACGGCCATACCTGTGCCCAAGGCGCCGAAGATGAGCACCCAGATGGGACGAGCGCCCCAGCCCAAGCCCCGCTCGCTGAGAGTGGCCGCCACCTCGGCGATGAGCACCAGGGCCAGTGTGCCCCAGGCCACGTTGCGCACCAGGGTGGCCAGGCTGGCCAGGTAGGAGCCCCGAATCCCCAGTGGCGCTCGGTACAGCACCATGGTCGGGACGCCCGTCTCGGCACCGATAACGGCGGCCGCGGCCAGCAGCATGTTGCCGATGACGGCCCCGATGAGGATGGCCAGGAAGGCCTGGCCCAGCCCCAGGGCGGGCACCAGCAGGGTGCCGGTCACCATCAGCAGCAGGCTGAAGCCCAGGTTGCCCCACAGAGCGGCGTTGTCCAGCGCCCCCAGGGTCCGCGACTCCGGGGGCACCGGCTCGATCCCCCACTCCGGGGCGGCCGTCAGGTTGGGCCAGCGAATCGCCAGAGCCATCGGCCGCCTCGTTACACCTTCTCCACTTCCACCGGCGTGGCTCGGTCGGCCTGCTGGGGTATCCAGTTCCAGCGCCAGTAGTTGAGGTGGCCGTAGCCGGCGGCCATGTGCAGCCACTTGATCATCCCCGGCACCACCGTGTCGGAGGGCTTCCAGTCGCGGTACTGGTAGGGCTCCCAGGCGTGGTAGATGATCACCTGGCCCGGCCGCACCGCCGGGGCCAGCTTCACCCTCACCTTGAACGACTCGAAATCGTTGTAGGCGCGCACCTCGTCGTTGTCCTCGATCCCCCTCGCTTCGGCGTCCTTGGGGTTCATGAACAGGTTGGGCTCGCCGCGATGGGTGTACAGCATGAGCTTCTGGGCCACCCAGATGGAGTGGATGCTCCAGCGCAGGTGGCCGCTGGTCATGCGCAGAGGGTAGTCGCCGCCCATCAGCGGATTAGGCTTATGGCGGGGGAGGTGCTCGTCCGCCTCCAGGAACCAGTCGTGGTCGATGTAGAACTGGATGCGGCGGGTCAAGGTGGGGTAGGGGACCTTGTCCTCGACGTGCCACTTCAGGGGTACGACGACCTCGTCGGGCTTGATGTCGGTGGCCATGTTCAGGCCATCGGCGGCCATGCCCAGGCCGGTGAAGCGCACGATCCCTTTCTCGCGGAAGGTCTTGAGGGTGGTTCGCTCCGGCAGAGCGCCCACGCGCACCGTATCGGCGATGACATCCTCGACTATTTTCTCCTCGTCCTTCTCCTTGGCCGTGCCCTCCATGGTGAAGAGGCGGTAGATCTGATCCAGGCGGTACTCCTTGCCCTGACGGTCGATGAAGCGGGTGAAGCCCTTGGCCTTGGCCCGCTCCTGGATCTTCTTCGCCAGCAGGGCGAACATCTCCCATTCGGGCTTGGACTCGCCTAGGGGCTTGACGGCGCGGTCGGTGAAGGTGAGAAAGTTGACGTCGGCCACCGGGAAGCGAAAGTCCACCTTCTCGTAGTAGCCTGCCGCCGGCAACACGATGTCCGAGAAGTAGGCGGTGGTGCTCATGCGCAGATCGACGGAGACGATGAGCTTGAGCTTGGGCCAGAGATGCTCCCGCAGGAGCTTGAACCCGCCCCGCGTCCGGCGCAGGGTGGAGCAGGCCACGCCCAGGTAGACGCGCGGTGGCGTGTCCTCGGCGGGGCGCACCAGGTGGTCCCACCAGCCTGGCGTGCTGATGGCCTCCTGAAAATACTCGTCGAAGCTGCGCTTCATGCTGGGGTCGTTCCAATCGGGGTTGTTCCAGACGTCCTTGAAGCCGGCATGCCAGTACCAGTAGAAGAAGGGCGGCACCAGCATGTTGCTCATAGGCAGGGGAGACAGGGCGGCCGTTCGCGCCTCGTCTCGCTCCTGCTCGATGGCCACCATCTCGTCGGTGAGGGTCGGGTCCCTGTCCAGGGCCTCCAGCTCCAGCTCGCGCGACTTTTGGGCCAGCTCCAGGAAGCCCTCCATGCCCGTACGCCGCTTGATGACGTGGCTCACCAGGAGCTGCGAGCTGTTCCAGCCCCGCATGCCCGTCCCCCGGCGCCCGAAGTTGCCGGTCAGGGCCAGCAGCAGGGCCTGCGAGCGCTCCATGAGGTCGCCGTGGTAGTACTTGTTGATGTTCCATCCCTGGAGGATAGTGATGGCCTTGGCGTCGGCCACCTTCCGGGCCAGC
>JAUYDU010000256.1 GCA_030691665.1 Chloroflexota bacterium | reverse complement strand
GGTGTCCTTGGGGTGTACCTGGTACTCCTGGACAATCTTTGCTTTGACCTCTTTGGTTTGCATGCCTCCCTTATTCCTTCTCTTCTTCTACGTGGCGAATTATAGCACAGCGCCGATGACCCCGCAACGAAAGGTGGGGGCGGTGCTTCATGCCATCCTTCAACCATCCCCCTCTTGTCCCCCTTCCTAGCCAGGAAGGGGAAGGGACAAATCTGGGGGACACCCCCAGCACTATCGCAATCACCTGGCACCGCAGCCTAAAGGCTGCGGCATAACCCAGGATATGCCTATCTTGTTAGCTCCCAAGGCTACCATCCGTGGTATCATGCCGCCAAGTGTGTAAGCAGAAGGAGGTCACGCATGGCAAACTACGAGACGCACCTAATTGACCCCCCAGACACGAAAAGGTCGGTTATCCTTGCACCCCCCAAGCTGACACCTCATCGCGGTACTGGTTCAGACACCTTCTCGTGCGGGCAGTGTGGTTGCATCCTTGTTACCAACGCCCGACGTGAGGAGTTTTCTGCATTCGTCCTGAAGTGCCCCCAGTGCGACGCCTTCAGCCACGTCTAGGGCTGAGAGCACCCGCACCCTTCCAAGGTCTACTCCGTTCCGTAGACGATAAAACCCTGGGGGAATAATAAGGATGCCGCCATTGCTTTGCGCGGCTTCAAGAAGGTCATATAACCCGTTCTCGTGAGTGCTCATTGGTACTCCTTCTTAGTGGATTCGGGTGTACCCAAGCTAGGTCGCCCTTTGCTACCCCGTACAGCCCCTTGTAGGTAGGCCCTTTGCGCTCAGCAATCAGCCCCAAGGCTGTTTGAAACGCTGCCATTGGAGTGCGCCTCCGATTGAACCTGAACACGTACTCATTCAAGTATGCAGGTAGGTGTTGCTCACTAACCCCGTGGTGCGTTCCAATGAGCCACGATTTCAGATTTGAGAACGCCCGGTGGATATGTGGGAGGCTCTCTGACTTGCTGCCTATCAGCATGTAATGTCTGTACCCCGCCCTCTCAAGCCCAACGTAGCCCATCCAAGCATCCGTCTTTACCGTCGCGCCGCCCTCTACATTCTCCTTTACGAAGCCTTCAAGAGAATGGGCAGTTACATCAGGTATCACCCGCAGCCGAAGGCGGCCCGCTACCTCACCACGCACCTCCACAGCTCCGGCAACAATCACCTTGCCGTAGGCACCCCGCCCACCAGGTCCCGCCTCCTTGCCCCCAACGTAAGTCTCGTCTACCTCGACCACGCCCCTTAACTTCTCTCGCCCCTCCTTTACCAACGCGGCCCGTAGCTTGTGGAGCATGGTGAAAGCCGTCTGGTAGCTGGACAGGCCGACTTGTCTCTTGAACTGAAGAGCGGACATGCCAGGGGTATGCGTTGCGACAAGGTAGGCCGCCCAAAACCAGAAGGTAAGAGGCTGTTTGGAACGATGCATTACTGTTCCAGCAGTAACGGATGCCTGATAGCCACACGCCTTGCATTGGAGCAGGCTCCGGCCTTCTTTCCAGTAGAAGGCATCATGGGCACATCTGGGACACACAAACCCGTCAGGCCAACGGGAATCAATGAGGTATTGGAGGCACTCCCCTTCGTCTGAGAAGCGTTGCTGAAACTCCATGATGGTGCGAGGGAAGTCAGGACGCGGCAATGGAACACTCCTTACTCTGACAGAGCACACCATTAGCAGTAATCTCAAGATGGAGTTGTGTGGACTGCGTTGGGGCCCGGAACTCCACACTAAATGTGTCTGCTCCCTCAAGAACAAAGCCGCGTTCCCACCATTGGATGCGCTCCATTTCTACTGTAGACATCGTAGACTCGTCCGCGTTAGGTGTCTGTGAAGAGCCATCATCGTAGACAGCGCGTAGCCCGTGGACGTTCACCCTCCCCTCTCTTGCCTCCACTCGTACAACCACAACCATGAGATAATAAGGTTCCCTACGTACCAAACGCGGGGCACCCTCTATGCTCACAGCTACCGGCCAAGATTTCTTTTTCGTCCACCACATTATTTGTAGCCGCCAGAAGGCCCCTTGGAGACGCCGTAACCAAGGAACGAAGTGTTCCAGAATGCCAAGAACCGAAGCAAGTCCGAGAACAGCAAACAAAAGTAGCCACACCCAGAGTGGGAGTAGAATTGCCGTGAACTGCACCGTCTCCATTTTGCCCCCAGTTCCTGAACTGGAAGCAGTCTACCCCTTGTACCCTTGGGAGTCAACAAGATAGGCATAACCCAGGAACCCAGATGCCCCACCCTTCAGGGTGGGGTAGGAAACCAATACAGTTGCGGCGCCCCCAGAACCCTGTCATTAGACCCTAACCACCGCTGTACCACGCTTCCAGCGCTGTATCGCTATCAACCCGTATCTTGCGGGGCGTTCTGCGCTGACACCGTCACCTCGTGCCAGCCAGTGGCGCCGTCCGGAAGGCTGTCCTCCACCACCGCGGTCTGGACCTCACCTGTCCCGTCGGTGGCGCGCACCAGCACCGTATGGCTGCCGTTCCCAGGCGGCCGCCAGGGGGTGGTCCAAAGCATCCACGTGTACGGCGAGAGGGCGGGCTTGAGGAACGCCTCTCGCCAGGTCCGGCCACGGTCGGCGCTCACCTCTACGCGCCGGATACCCCGCGCGCCAGCGAAGGCCACCCCACCCACCAGCCCCTCCTCCAGCGGCAACGTTGCACCCTGAGCCGGCACGTCTATGCGAGAGGTGGTCCTCACCTCCGCGTTGTGGCTCCAGCCGCGGACCTGCCAGTAGCCCGAGTACGCCTTGTCCACGGGCGCGATGCGCGTAAGCCACTTGACGTGCTTGACTCCATACTTGCCAGGCGCCAGGAGCCGCGCGGGCGCGCCGTGCTCGCGAGGGAGCGGCTCGCCGTTCATCTCGTAGGCCACCAGCACATCGGAGTTTAGGGCCAGGGAAAGAGGAATGCTGTCGGAGTAGCCGTCGTCCGAGAAGCAGGCCACGTCCACCACGCCAGGTTTGAGCTTAGCCCTGTCCAGCAAATCGCGGAGCGGGACGCCGCGCCAGAGGGCGTTGCTCATCAGGTCACCACCAACGGGGTTGCTGATGCACTCCAGCGTCACGTACTGGGTCCTGGACGGCAGCGCCTGCAACTCTGGCAGCGTGAGCTTGTACGGAGACTCCACCAGCCCCGCCACCTCTAGTGTCCAGGTGGACGCGTCCACCGTGGGGTCAACGATGTTCTTGGAGACAGTGTAGAAGCGGTCGTTGGGTGTCACCTCCGGCGGCATCTGCCCCCGTGACAAGAACGACTTGGACGGCGTGGCGGCGCCAATCACGTCCAGGACGAGCTTGGCGCCGTAGCTCGCCACCGCCAGTCCACCAACCCAGAACAGGGCGCGGCGG
The DNA here is from genome assembly GCA_030691665.1 of Chloroflexota bacterium. Lineage (GTDB taxonomy): Bacteria > Chloroflexota > Dehalococcoidia > SM23-28-2 > SM23-28-2 > JAUYDU01. The sequence continues at coordinate 368 of JAUYDU010000256.1, read as the reverse complement.
AGCAACAGGCGACGCCCCTGCCCTGGGGCAGGTGCCTCATCGCCACCGGCGGACTTGGGGCCCGGCAATGCATAGCCCAATGTGGTGACGTAGGCCAGGTAGTATATTATGGTGGGGCGGCCATGTACCGGCCCGCGCCTCCGTCCGTGCGAGCACCGAGGAGGCCTCCATCCGTGACAGGCGCCAGGACCAGCGCGTTGAACAGGACAAGTATGACCAGCACAAAGGCGCTCAGCAGCCAGAGCCTCGCCTGCAACCGAGGCCAGGCGCGCAGCGCTGCCGCGTAGCCAACGCCCATGCCCACACCTCCCAGCAGTTGGAGGGCAAACAGCCCCAGAAAGAGGAGCGGCTTGGCTCTGGTCAGCAGA
>JAUYDU010000197.1 GCA_030691665.1 Chloroflexota bacterium | reverse complement strand
AGCGCCAGGCATGCCCCCGCCTTCAGGCGGGGGTGGAGAAGCAACTCACCGATTGCGAACCAGCCACGAGAGTGGTTCAAGCCCTGGGCCCCGCTTCCTTGACTTCCCTGGAGACACGAGGGGCGTACTGCTGGAAGTTATCGGCGAACATCTTTGCCAGCTTCGCGGCCTGGACATCGTATTCCTCCGGATCCTCCCAGGTGTTGCGGGGGCGGAGAAGCTCAGGCGGGACGTCCGGGCAGGCGGTGGGGATGAACAGACCGAAGACTGGCTCCTGTTCGTAGTCTACGCCGCCCAGCGCCCCCGCCAGGGCGGCGCGGATCATGGCCCGGGTGTAGCCAATCTTGATGCGCTGGCCGACGCCGTAGGGGCCGCCGCTCCAGCCGGTGTTCACCAGCCAGACCTGGGCGTTGTGGGCGGCGATCCTCTGGCCCAGCATGTGGGCATAGACGATGGGATCCAGGACCATGAAGGGAGCGCCGAAGCAGGTACTGAATGTCGCCTGTGGTTCGACGATACCGCGCTCGGTGCCTGCCACCTTGGCCGTATAGCCCGAGAGGAAGTAGTACATGGCCTGCTCAGGTGAGAGCTTGGCGATGGGAGGCAGCACGCCAAAGGCATCGGCAGTAAGCATGAAGATGTTGCCAGGATGGCCGCCGAGGCCAGACCGGCTGGCGTTGGGGATGTAGGAGATGGGGTAGGAGGCGCGCGTGTTCTCAGTCAGGGACTCGTCATCTAGATCGAGGCGACGTGTTTCGCTGTCGATGGCCACGTTTTCCAGGATCGTCCCGAAACAGCGTGTGGTCTCGTATATCTCAGGTTCGGCCTCCGGGCTAAGATGGATCACCTTGGCATAGCAGCCGCCTTCGAAGTTGAACACTCCCTGGTCGCTCCAGCCGTGTTCGTCATCGCCGATGAGCGCTCGGTCAGAAGTGGCTGACAGGGTGGTCTTGCCGGTGCCAGACAGGCCAAAGAAGATGGCCACGTCTCCCTGCGGTCCCTGGTTGGCGGAGGCGTGCATGGGCAAGACCCCTTTGGCCGGCAACTTGTAGTTCATGACGCTGAAGATCGACTTCTTGATCTCGCCGGCATAGCTGGTGCCACCAATGAACACGGCGCCGCTGCCAAAGTGCAGAATGATGAACGCTTCCGAGTTGGTTCCGTCCACGTCCGGCACCGAGTGAAAATGAGGGGCGTCGAGCACGACAACCTGCGGCCCGTGCCATCTAGGTCCGGCTGGCGTTGCCCGAATGAACATATTGCGGGCGAAGAGGCTGTGCCAGGCGGTCTCAGTGATCACCCGGATAGGGATGCGATAGTTCGGGTCGGCACCGACGAAGCAGTCCTGGACGAAAACTTCCCTTCCTTGCAGGTAGGCCAGAAACCGTTCACGGAGAGCCTCGAATCGGCCTGAATCCAGGGGCTGGTTGACCTTGCCCCACCAGACACGGCTGGCACTGGTGGGCTCGCGGACGATGAACCTATCGCTGGGCGAGCGGCCGGTGTAGTGCCCCGTGCGGACGACGAGGGGCCCCAGATGAGCGACCATGCCTTCCCGTCTGCGCACCGCTTCTTCGTAGAGGGCAGGCGTTGGCAGGTTCCAGTAGACCCTGGCAACATTCTTGATGCCGTGGACGCCGAGACGACGATCAGACTCTACCTCCGCTTGAGACATGCTGGCTCCCCCCTTCCGCAAAGAAGGCGACCGCCCGTCGGCGGCCATTGCTTTCGGATTATAGCCTACGCTAGGGGGTCTTGCTAGGGAAGAGCCTGATCCGCTCCTGGCGGGGATGGTCGAAGAACTGGGCGGGCTGGCTGTCCTCCACTGTGACGTTGCCCAAGGCGGTCAGGTGCGGAACGGGTTGACGGGAAAGCCTTTAGCAGGCAGCCCGGCTGTGCTCAAGTATCGAATCAGACGCCGCCCCCTACCCGGGCTTCTATACAGAGACGACTAGCGGGGTTGGCCGGGCGACGACCTTTGAGGCGGTCGATTCTGGCTTGTGTATCGCCGGCTGACTTCGTTGGTAAAGTCCCGGTGTGCGTCACACCACTTGCAGACGCCTTCACTCGTCGGGCCGTCCGGCCTTCGGACCAGCCAGTGGTGGGCACCGCTGGAGCATTGCGCCTTGACGACGGAGGAGATGATGGTGTTGCCCCCTAGGTCTACCACCGGCCACTCCCACCTGAGCGACCCGGCGGGCCGCCTCGACCCTCACGAGGGGGACGCGCCTCCTCGACCGTGATCGTCCTCTCTCCCAGCATCTTCCCATTCAGCTCGGTGATCGCCTGCCGTACCCCAGCGTCCGTGGACATCTCAACGAAACCGAATCCCTTCGAGCGGCCGGAGAGCCTGTCGGTGATGATGGTCGCCGACTCGACTGTGCCCGCCTGCTCAAATAAGGTCCTGAGTTCGGCATCCGTGGTTTCGAACGAGAGGCCCCCTACATACAGCTTGCGACTCATGGCAGACTTCGCTCCTCTCTTTGCGACGACCTCAAAGGGATTCGACGCTCGCGGGCACGTCGATGCCCTGCTAGCGACGGCGCCCGCCGGACCGGCCGCGGCTCCGAACACTGCGCCGCTTGCCCGGAGGCTCGGACTCGACGATATCCATCGTGCGGCCGTGGAGCTGCGTCCTCTTCAGCGACCCCGCCGCGGCCGACGCCGCCGATTCGTCGGCCATCTCGACGAAGGCGAAACCCTTTGGCCTGCCGGCCCGATCGCTAGCGATCCGCACCGACACAAGCTCGCCAAACGGCGAGAATACCGCTCGAAGATCTGCTTCAGTTGTGCCGTAAGCCAGATTGCCGACGTATAGACTCTTCACGCTCGCGTCCCCTAGGCTGACACTCGCGCGCGCGACCAGCGCCGCCGCCGCCAGCCGCCCACCGCCCTGCGCGCCGCCGGGGCGGAAACGGGTTGGACGGGCACCGCCTCGCCAGTGGGGCTGACGCGCGGCAGGCGCCGCCCCAGGTCCCGCTCGATCTCGTGCCACTTAGGCAGATCAGCAGCGCTGATCAGGGTGATGGCGCGACCAGACCGCCCCATCCGCCCCGTCCGGCCGACGCGATGGGTGAAAAGGTCAGCAGTCTCCGGCAACTCGTAGTTGATCACGCGCTCGATGCTCAGCACGTCGAGCCCGCGGGCGGCCACATTCGTCGCCACCAGGATCGGCACCCGGCCGGAGCGAAAGCGGTCCAGGGCGCGGTCTCGCTCTTCCTGGCTGAGGTTCCCCTGGAGCACGGCCACCCTGTATCCTGCTACCTCCAGGCGGCGGCCTAGGTTGCGCACGCCGTGTTTCGTGCGGCCGAAAACGAGGGTCGCGCCGTCCGTCGATTCGTCCAATAACTGCCGGAGCACCTGGAACTTGTCGCCCTGCCAAACCTCAATCACCACGTGGTCGATGTCCGGTTCCGCTTCTTCGGACACAGCAGATGTGATGACAGCGGGCTCCACGAGGTGGCGGGCGGCGATGGTGTGCACCCACGGCGGCGTCGTTGCCGAGAAGAGCGCGGTCTGCCGGCTCCGAGGCGTCATCGCGAGGATACGCTCGACATCCGGCGCGAACCCCAGGTCGAGCATTTCGTCGGCTTCGTCTAGCACCAGCATGCGTAGCTGTTCGAGGCGCAGCGTACGCCGCCGGAGGTGGTCTAGCACACGACCGGGCGTGCCGACGACGATCTGGGCGCCTCTATTGAGCATCGTCTCCTGCGGCCCGAAGGCGCGTCCCCCGTAGAGGAGCGCGACGTTCAGCCCGACGCGCCTGCCCAGTTCGGCAAGAACGCCGCCCACCTGGCGGGCCAGCTCCCGCGTGGGCGTCAGGACCAGCGCCTGGACTTGGCGCTGGTGCGGATCGCAGCGCTCCATGAGTGGCAAGCCGAAGGCCAGCGTCTTGCCGGAGCCGGTGTACGCTTGGCCGATCACGTCGCGTCCTGCGAGGAGCAACGGGATAGCTTGCTCCTGGATAGGCGTCGGGGTGTCGATGGTCATGGCCGTAAGGGCCTCCCGACTAGATGCGCGGAGGCCAAAGCTATGGAAAGATGACAACAGAATTCCTTTCGTCTCGGAGGCGACCCGGGAAACAACCAGGCGGAGATTCAGAGCGGAAACACTTGAAGTAAAGATGCTACCACTAGTGTAACCGATCGTTGTGCGGAAGGCAAACCAACCGGAGCACGAGTGGCAATCGAGCCCCCGACAGCCTAGCCGAAAAGCAGGCCCCGTCCGTCGGCGGCCATCGCTCTAGGACTATAGCCTACGCTAGAGGGTCTTCCGGATCGTGTTGAAAACGTTGCGGGCGCCGTGCGTCACATTGTGCACACCGCCCGCCGACTCGCTCTGGGCGCCAAGGAACCACAGACCCTCGAAAGGCGTACGGTAGGACGCCCCGCCCTTGCCCATCACCGGGCACACCCCACCGAAAGAGTGGTGGTCCAGCATGTAGGTGAGCTGGCCAAAGTCCACCGGCGTCAGGGAAACGACCACCCGCGCGTGCTCCCTGAGGCCGGGGATGATCTTCTCCGCCTCGTGGAGCAGTTTGTCGACCATCTCCTGGCGTCGTGCCTGCCAGCCGCCCTCTAGCTTGTTAGGGGCGATGGTGTAGATGGTGATTGCGTGCTGTCCGGGAGGCGCCATGGTGGGCGAGTGGAACGAAGGGATATAGATCAGGAATCCGTCCTTGCCCTCGTGATAGTCTGCGTGCCGCGTGCGCGCTACCCCGCCCTCGACGTCGTAAGTGCCATAGTAATAGTTGAGGGGAACGTCTTGGTAGGGGCTAGGATCCATGTCCACACCCAGGTGCAACATGAACACTGACTCCATCAGCGGCACATCGTCCACAGTGGCCGCGAAGTCGGCGGGCAGTGCCTCGCGCCCAACCAGTTTGAAAAAGCACTCTCTGGCGCCGCCGCTGACCAGCACCAGGTCCGCCTCCCTGCGCTCGCCATCGCCCAGTTCGACACCCCGCACACGCTCACCTTCCAGCAGAACCCGGCGCACCGGGCGGCTGGTATGTAGGCGTCCACCGTTCTCGCGGATGACGCCAGCCACCGCCTCCACCAGATTGCCACAGCCGCCTACCACGTACTGAAAGGTGACGCGCGGCCCGACGGATGACACCGTCGGCGGCAAGCGGTTGTCGAAGGCGGCCTCCTGATTGACAGCCGGAATACCCAACCCCACGAACTCCGACGGGCAGACTACCATGTCGGCCAATATGCCCAGGAATAATGCCTTCAGCTTGGGATCGCTGAAGAAGTGATCCATTACCTGCTGTGCGTTCCAGTTCTGGTATCGCTTGACGCGATTGAACAACAGCGCCATCCGCAGCTTGAGCGGCAGGGCGCGCAGCACGTTTGTCTCTTCCGCCTGCCGGGCGAGAGTCATCAGGTCCAGCATGGTGTCATAGAACCGATAGTAGCGATCGAGCCCCTCAGCTTCATGAGAGAAGATTTCCTTGAGTCTTTCCCGCCGCCAGTACGGCCCCAGGTATTCCGCCGGCCGGAAAACGCGGTAGTCCGGGAAGGCGATGCCCCGATCACCGCGCACGAGTTCGACCCGGTCAGCGCAGCCCAGTTCGGCCAGGATGTTCCCTGCCGGTTCGCCTGGCGCAAAACCTTCCAGCAGGAGTGGCCCCAAGTCCCAGGCAAAGCCTTCCTTGCGCAGCGTCGCAGTGACGCCGCCGATGTGGTCGGCCTGCTCAAAGACGTCGACATCGCATCCGTCGCGGACGAGGTAGGCCGCCGCCGTCAGCCCGGCCATTCCGGACCCAACAATGACTGCCCTCGTCATGGCGTACCTCCTCGTCCATTTCCACGATGGCCGTGCTAGGCCAGCGCCAGATCAGCGATCCCAGCTTAGGTCGGGCAGTTCCCGAGAGCAACCATCATGCCCAGCCGCGCATCAAGAGCTACGTCAGAAGCAGACGGCCGCCCCTCGGCGGCCGTCGCTACACGTGCGTTGTGACGTTTGATGCGGGCTGGAGCGGGAGACGGGAATCGAACCCGTGTGACCTGCTTGGAAGGAACAAGCTCACTACCTAGGGCAAGGCTAATTGCTAACCCCTCAGATTCGAAAATCGGGGTGAAACCGGGGTGAAATCGGGGCGGAAATGGGCCCCCAGCGAAACTGCCGAACGAATGGCCCAATTGCTAAGCCGAGCCTTCAGGGGGACTGCGGGCGAAACGCAGTGTGACAAGGGCTATCTGAGCCCGTTGACCCTATCTTCCAGCCTCTCCCCCATACGGTCCGCCGGACAGCGCTCGAGACCCCGCATGAGCAGCGTACCTGAAGCGCATTCAGGTGCGCACTCTTCGATTCAGGTGGGCTGGACCCCCGGGCGCAGGGCAAGAAGCCGTTCGGCCAGCGATACGATGAGCTCACGGCGGGCGAGTCTCGAACGCCACGAACGCGGGATGCCCCTTTCGCCGTAGATGGAGCCGGCTAGCTGCCCGTAGACCGCACCTGTGGTGTCGGCGTCGTCACCCAGGTTGACAGCCAGCAAGCATCCCTCGCGAAACGAATCGCTGCGGTACAAGGCCCAAAGGGCGGCCTCAAGGGACTTCACCACGTAGCCCGTACCCTTTACCTCGGGCGGCTGCCGCTCCTTGAAGGAGCCGGCGGCAATCTCGCCGATCTTGGGGGTCAAGGGATGCTCTTCCCAGCATCCGGGGACGGGGCTATAGAGCTCCGACAGCAACTCTTCTTTGCTGGCGCCGCTTGCGGCGCCCACGATGAGTGCGCCCAGGTAGCGGCAGGCGTCCACTGCGGCGGCCGCGCCGTGGGTGGTGCGCGAACTCTCCCCGGACTTCTCAATGGCCTCCCTGGGCCTCAGAGCGTAGAACAGGGGCACCGGTGCCAACCGCATGGTGGAGCCGTTGCCGGCGGACATCGGGTCCGTGGAACCGCAGTAAGGGTCGCGGGTCTTCTCGAACCGCAGGAGAGCAGTTCGCACAGTGCTACCGATGTCGAAGCAGCGCCCCGTGCTGCTGAGGTGGCCCTGACGATACCAGCGGTGATACCTGTCCAGTTGGTCGACGGGGTCGAAGCCGCGCCGTTCGACCAGGCTCTCGGCCAGGCACAACGCCATGGAGGTATCATCGGTCCACTGACCGGGCGCCAAGCCAAAGGGGCCGCCGCCCACCATGTCGGTGATGGGCTCGAACGAGCCTGGCGGGCTGAATTCCAGCGCCGTGCCAACGGCGTCACCGACGGCCAGACCTAGCAGGCTTCCCCGATAGCGTTCAATCTGCTCCACAAAGAAATCACCCTCAGCAAGGCCCGTTTGCCCTGGCGAGCCTCCTTACTCAGCTCGGCGACGACGCCGACGTTCTCGTGCCCTGGAATGATGGGAAAGGGGGTGTCACGCTCGGCCTCGGTGCCGGCGTACTGCTTGGTTTCGCTTTGAGGCGAGACGGGACGACCGGCTGGCTCATGCCATCTTGATGGGGTAGCGGCCGCACTCCAGGGCGGTGCGATAGAGGGCCAGGGCCTTCTCGCCCGACACGTCGTCCTGGAGGTTGTGGACGGGGGCGAAGACGAAGCCGCCGCCGGGCGCCAGGTCGGCGATGCGCCGCCGCGTCTCGGCTCGCACCTCGTCCAGGATGCCAAAGGGGAGAACCCGCTGAGAGTCGCAGGCGCCGCCCCAGAAGGTAAGGTC
>JAUYDU010000155.1 GCA_030691665.1 Chloroflexota bacterium | reverse complement strand
TTGCCCTGCACATCCACGCCCGACTCGCCGCGCAGGGTGGGCCACAGCTCCAGGTGCAACTCGAAGGAGCGGGCGGCCAGGGCCTCCATATCGCCGGGCTTGATGTCGCCCGCCACGCCATCCACGCGGCCCAGCGAGAAGCCGGAGGCGCCGTGCCCCAGCGACTCCCGCTCCACCAGAGTGACGCGGACGCCCTCGCGGGCCAGGTAGTACGCGGTGGCGCACCCCGCCACACCCCCACCCACCACGACGACATCGGCTGCTTTCGACATGGCGTGCCCTCCTTGCGCTCTGGCCGTCACTCTACCGCAGCAAGGGCTGTTTTGCCAAGGGTGGCAGGGGAGGCGCCTACGAGTGGAAGGTGACCGACAAGCTGCTCCTCGGCGCCGACTGGCCCGTCACCGACCCGGCGGAGAACATCGCCGCGCTCCGCCACTTCAACGCCACCGCCCGCCAGCACCACCTCCCCGAAGTGCCAGATGACGTGTTTGAGGGCATCATCAACCAGGACGCGCTGAAGATGTTGGGGCTGGAGTGCTCGGCAGGGAGAGCACAGTGGGCGTTGGTGCCTCAATTGTACCGTGGTGTCATGCTACAACAGGAGGCCGATGGAAGGACGCATGTACTCCAGAAGCTCAACTGGTCGCACGACGCTTATCCCAAGCAGTCGAATGCGCTCACGGAACTTCCAGATGGTGTTGTAGTCCATGGTGAGGAAGACGTCGCATCCGAAACCTACTGCGTCGAAGATCAACAGGCGATCCTTCTCATCCGGCAATAGGCTGATTATTGGGCCTTTCCACTCCTCCAGAGCGCGCAGTTGGGTCTGTCTAAAGGAGGTATGCTCATAGTCGGGCGGGAGTATTGTCTGAAAGTAGTCGGCTAGGTCTAGGCCCCAGCGTACCAGACTGTGGCGCTTCTGTGCATCGCAGGTTGCGGCAAGTTCATCCAACGTTCCCTGAGACACCACGAGGGGCCAACCATTTCTGCGCCCCAGATCTATGAACGCAGCAAGTGCGTGTACGTCCTGAACCGTGCGGCGGCTGAGTCCCTTAAGCTTCTCTTCCTCTTCAGGGGATAGGTAGTTGCCGTAGATGTATTCGCCGAAGGTAAGGAGGTACTGGACGACGTTGGTGTCGAGGAATATCAGTTTGGGCAAAGGGGTAACTCCTTCAGCATCCTTTGAGAGCCCACCATTCACAGTCTTTGTGGACAACACGCCCTTGGGCAGACTCGGGGGCCTTTGCTACTCCCTGAACAGCTCGTCTATCTCTTTGGCCCGGCGCGCCTCATCCTTTCGCGCGGCCCCGTCCCTGGGGTGTCGCGTCAGTGAGGCGTAGAACTCCGGCGTGCCGTACTCCCGCGTCCGCACCACCACCGGCACCGGCACCGAGTGCCCGAATATCAGCGCCTGCTGCTTCGATTCGGCGGGATGCTTTCTTGGCGCATACTGTCTAGCCAGCCCACTACCTACTATCGTTGGAAGAAGCTCAGTTGGGGAGCAGCCCCCGGGTATCCAGAATAGAAGTGCTTGCTCAACATCAATTCTTGGTACTGGTAGGACGACCCAATCGCGCTGCCGTAGAGAATATTAGGCGGCTCAAGCATTCGCTGGAACTGCAGTTTGCAGACCTTCTGTCCATGTTCCAACATGAAGGGCACATCGTGTGCACGGACCTCCAGTACTGCTCTGGATCCTAGCCTCAAGCCCTGCGGATCATGCCCAAATCCTGGGTCGAAGAACCCCGCGTAGTGGGACCGTAGCTCACCGCTCGTGGGATCGTACGCAGTCATCTCAGCCGCAAATTCAGGAGGAATTCGCACACCCTCCATGGATAGAAGCAGATAGAATTCTTCTGGCTCAAGCACCAGTCTGTGCTTTCGCTCCGCCTGGAGACGCTCCCAGAAGTCGTCTGGACTGTATTGACCCAAAAGAGATAGGTCCAACAAGAAGCTGTTCTTCTTTGCTTTATATCCCACAACCTTCTGTTGCCTATCACCACCAGCAAGGTCAACGCTCAAGAACAGGCCACCCGATACGGTCAAGTCGTGGATCCCCACTGGTTGACCGTTCGCGAAGAGGATCGGAGCTTGGTTGTGTACACGACGTACGCCCTCATCATCGCACGCCGAATCTCCCGAGACCAGCCTGATCTGGTTGAGCGAAAGCCCAGTCTTAACTCGGATGGTGAAGGAGCGCGAGACTACTTCCAGATACAGCTTCCCTTCGTACCCAGGCTTGATCTCGTCAAACCGATGATTGTGATCCGTCACCACGCGCGTGAATACATCTAGCCTGCCTGTTGAGCTTCTTGGGTTAGTCTTGGCCCACAACGTCTGTGGCAATTGAAGTCCCTCCATTAACGGGACTAGATAGGGCCGATTCCTCTCCAGTATCGCGCCATCGCGCAGATCTATTTCGCCCATGGCATAGTCGGCGAGTTTATCCTGCACCCTCTGACCATCCGGCAGGAAGCTACAACGTAGCCGATAAGCCTTCTCACCAAGGCGAAGGTCAAGGCTCGCTGGCTGGAAACTCCCATCGGGGATTCGGTATTTCTCCGACCGCAGTATGCCGGCTTCCTCAGCCTTTCGAAGGTACGCTGCCGGTAGTATCCCCACCCGACCATCAGGCACTATGAACATTGACGCCTCGTCCTAGTTTTGTGAAGGACCCGTTCTTCTCTCGTGCTCTCGCTGAAAGTACTCTTTGTAGAAGACAGTAAAACACTCCAGGCTGCAGAATAAGCCCTCATCGGTCTGTCCAGAACCCACGCCCTCTCTTTCAGCAATGGGTTTGCCGCACTGGGGACACACTCACTTCGCGAGCCCCTCTCGAATCCGACGCTGCATCTCGTTTTGCATGTCACAAGAATAACGGCGTGCTCCAATAGTGTCCAGAGGGTGACCGGCTCTACGGCCCACACAAGGCAGGATGACCAAGCGGCCAACTAAGAGCCTGCCCTCACTCCCTGAACAGCTCGTCTATCTCTTTCGCGCGGCGCGCCTCACCCTCTCGCATGGCTCCGTCCCTGGGGTGGCGCGTCAGTGAAGCGTAGAACTCCGGCGGGCCGTACTCCCGCGTCCTCACCACCACCGGCACCGGCACCGAGTGCCCGAATATCAGCGCCTGCTGCTTCGATTCCAGCCTCGATAGCACCGTCCGCAGCTCCCGCCCGCCGGGCACGCCCGCCAGCACCGCCTCCACGTCCCGCTCGTCGTCCAGCAGGCACGCTATCTTGGTGCCTATCTG
>JAUYDU010000137.1 GCA_030691665.1 Chloroflexota bacterium | reverse complement strand
GGTCGTAGTTGCTGGCCTGGCCCACGCGGATGTGCTCCACCTTATAGTTCACCTTGTGCACCGGCGTGTAGATGGCGTCCACGGGTATCTCCCCGATAGGCAGGCCATCGCTTCCCCCCGCTGGCACATAGCCACGACCCTGCTCCACACTGAACTCTACCCTCAGCTCCGCCTCCGGCGAATCCAGGGTCGCCAGGTGGAGATCAGGGTTGACGATCTCGTAGTCCGGGGACGTCTGAATGTCAGCAGCGGTGATGCCTCCCTCTCGGCCCCTCACCTCCAGGAAGAGCTTGCCCGGCCGGTCGGAAAGGGCCCGTAGGCGCAGCTCCTTCACGTTCAGGAGGAACTCGATGGTATCCTCCTTCATGTGGGAGATGGTCGAGAACTCATGGTGGACGCCGTCGATGCGCACAGAGGTGACGGCGGCCCCCGGTAGAGAGCTAAGAAGCACCCGCCGCAGAGCGTTGCCCATAGTGATGCCGAAGCCCGGCTCCAGGGGTTCGGCCACGATGCGGGCGTAGTTGTCGCTACTCTCCACGATCTCCACTTCCGGAATAGCCAACTGGGTCAAGGAGACCCACCTCCTCCATCCCGCCCCGACCTATCGGGGCACAGCAATTGGTCGCTAACGGGAGTAGAACTCAACAATGGTAGCCGGGTCGAATTTGGCGCCAATCTCCTCAGGCATAGGCGTGCCCAGCACCCGCCCGGTCATGCTCTCGCCATCCAGGCTCAGCCACGAGGGCAGAGGACGGCTGGCCACCTGCTCCTTAGCCACCTGGAATAATTCCGACTTCATCCCTCGCCCTGTCCAGCCGATGTCATCGTTCACCTTGACCACGTGGGAAGGGATGTCGGCCTTGTGCCCGTTGACGCTGAGGTGGCCGTGGCGCACCATCTGCCGAGCCTGGTTGCGCGAATCGGCGAAACCCAGGCGATAGACGACGTTGTCCAGACGCATCTCCAGCATGCGCAGAATGTTCTCGCCGCTGATGCCTTTCCTGCGTACGGCCTCCCTGTAGTAGCGCCGGAACTGGCGCTCCAGCACACCGTAGCTGGCGCGCGCCTTCTGCTTCTCCCGCAACTGGAGGCCGCGGTCGGATACCTTGCGCCGACGAGCGGAGCGCTGTCCAGGGGCATAGGGGCGGCGCTCGAAGGAGCACCTGGGACTATAGCACTTCTCCCCCTTGAGAAACAGCTTCTCCGCCAACCGCCGGCATATTCGACAAACGGGTCCTCTATACCGTGCCACTAGTCCCCACCTTTGCTACCACGGCGAAGCGGAAACCGCTTCCTCACGCCCCGCACTTCGATATCAACATGTCCTTTTGCCAGCCGTACTTCCAAGTCGCGATGATATTCACGCTTGCCCAAGAGGCAATCCCTGAAGAACCCGATGTCCGCCCTGGCCGTATCAAACCGTTCATCACTGTCATGGAGGGTGGCCAACGCCACCAGGCAATCCTCGAGAAGGGCTTCCTTTGAGCCAAAGGCCTTGTCCACGAGCACGCTCAAGGCCCATTCAGCTACCTGTGGGCCGGATAGGGAGCCCGCTAGGTACTCTTCGATATGGGACAGCACATCTTTCTTAAGCTCAGCAGCGGCCCTCACCATGTCAGAATCCTCGCAGGTAACCTGGCGGCGGCCAGGAACCTAGATAACCTCCACTTCGAAATTTCTCTTCCGGGCCATGAGCCACGGCATCTGCTGCGTCGTATACCACGTGCCAAACAGCGTACTTTCGGCCGCTCGTCTCCCGATGAAACACCATCTGACTTCTGTCGCCATTGGCCCGAACACTCTCTTGAACCTCCGTTACCGTCCCGTCCTCATTCTCAACGGCCCAGTTGCTTCTGAAGACCGTAGGATTAGGCACGCTCAGTCTTACACCCGGCGTCGTTTGGGTGGGCGACAGCCATTGTGGGGAATCGGTGTTACGTCGCGGATGCTCTTTACCTGGATGCCCGCCGCCTGGAGGGCACGAATGGCCGCTTCTCGGCCGCTACCAGGGCCCCTCACGCACACCTCCACCTGGCGCAGGCCGTGCTCCATCGCCCCCCGCGCCGCCCGATCTCCGGCCACCTGGGCTGCGTAGGGAGTGCTCTTGCGCGATCCCTTGAACCCCGCCGTGCCAGCACTGGCCCAGGACAGGACGTTGCCGTTGGGATCGGTCAGGGTGATGGTGGTATTGTTGAAGGTAGACTGAATGTAGGCCCGCCCCACGGGAACATTCTTGCGCTCCCGACGCCGCGTCCTGCCTTTGCCCTTTTTTTCCGCCTTTTTTTCCGCCATAGCTCTCCTCTTGCCTGCCCGTAGCCAGGCGCTCGTTCGGCCTGGTTGGTGTCCTACTTCTTGGCCACTGCCCGCCGCTTGCCGGCCACAGTCTTGCGTGGCCCCCGCTTACAGCGAGCGTTGGTGCGGGTGCGCTGGCCGCGGGCGGGCAGGCCGCGGCGATGGCGTACACCACGATAGCAGTTGATCTCGATGAGGCGCTGGATGTTCTGGCGCACCCCCTTGCGCAACTCGCCCTCCACGATGTAGTTGCGGTCGATGAACTCGCGGATACGGCTGATCTCGTCGTCGCTCAGGTCGCGCACCTTGGTGGCCGGATCCACCCGGCTGCTGTCGCAGATGGTGTGGGCCAGAGTCGACCCGATGCCGTAGATGTAGCGTAGGGATACATCCACCCGCTTATCCCTGGGAATGTCTACACCGGCGATGCGTGCCATGTCGCCTCCCCTATCCCTGGCGCTGCTTGTGGCGCGGGTTCTCGCAGATCACCCTTACCACCCCTTTGCGGCGGACGATCTTGCACTTCTCGCAGCGCCGCTTCACCGAAGCTCGTACTTTCATGTCCCTGTCTGTTCCTGAAAAAGTCTACCTGAACCGATAAGTAATCCTACCACGACTGAGGTCGTAGGGCGACAACTCCACCAGGACTCGATCCCCCGGTAGGATGCGAATGTAGTGAAGCCGGATCTTCCCCGAGGCATGGGCCAGAATCTTATGCCCGTTGGCTAGCTCCACGTGAAACATGACGTTGGGCAAGGCCTTCTTCACTACCCCTTCGACCTCTATCGCTTCTTTCTTAGCCATAAACGCCCTATGGGCAAATCACCCCCGCCTGTCTACTCGCGCCCCGACCCAGCCGGGGCAGACCTTCAGGGCAGCGTCAGCACCTGCGGCTCGCCGCCGGTGATAGCTATCGTGTGCTCGAAGTGGGCGGCCAGACTGCCGTCCACCGTGCGAACCGTCCAGTTGTCAGAATCCCTGCGCGTCCGCCAGTCGCCGGCCGTGACCATCGGCTCGATGGCCAGCACCATCCCCTTCTTGAGCACTAGCCCCTGATCGGGCAGGCCAAAGTTGGGCACCTGCGGCTCCTCGTGCATGCTGCGGCCGATGCCGTGGCCGACGTACTCCCGCACCACGGAGAAGCCGTTGCCTTCAACGTGGGCCTGAATCGCCGCCGAGACCTGTCCCAGGCGAGCGCCCGCCCACGCCGCTCTGATTCCCTCCCAGAGCGCCTCCTCGGTTACCCGCAGGAGCCGCTCCGCCTCAGGGCTTGTCCTCCCCGCACCCACGGTGATGGCCGCATCGCCCACGAAACCATTGTGAGTGGCCCCCAGGTCGATGCTCACGATGTCGCCCTCTCGCAGGACACGACTGTCGGGAATAGCGTGCACCACCTCATCGTTCACAGACACGCAGACGCGGGCGGGATAACCCTGATATGCCAAGAAGGTGGGCACCACCTTTCTCTTGGCGAACTCTCGCCGCACGATGTCGTCCAGCTTCCTGAGCACCAGCCCCGGGCGGATCTCCCAGGCTAGGATGGCCAGGACCTCGGCCACCGCCCGACCGGCTTCCCGCATCAAGGCTATCTCCTGCGGCGATTTCAGGACGATGGGCATAAGTTCTCGTGGGCCCCCTCCTAGGGATCCGCCAGGGCTGCCAGCAACTCCTCGCTGACCTCGTCCACCGGCTTGTTTCCGTCTACCTCCCGCAGCTTGCCGGCGGCCCGGTAGTAGTCGATAAGCGGGGCTGTTTGGCGCCAGTAGACCTCCAGCCGCTGGCGAACCGGCTCCGGCTTGTCGTCCTCCCGCTGGTACAGCTCGCTGCCGCAGCGGTCGCAACGACCCTCCTGCCGCGGCGGATGCAGGCGCTGGTGATAGACGGTGCCACACTGGCGGCAGGTCCAGCGCCCGGAGAGGCGACTCACCAGCTCAGCCTCGGGAACCCGGATGTACAGAACCTTGTCGATGGCCTTGCCCCGCTCGGCCAGAGCCTCGTCCAAGGCAGTCGCCTGCTCCATCGTTCGCGGGAAGCCGTCCAGCAGGCAACCGCCGCCGCAGTCGCCCTGAGCCAGGCGCTCCAGCAACATGCCGATCGTCAGGTGGTCGGGCACCAACCGGCCCTGCTCAACGTAGGGCTGAGCCTGCTTCCCCAGCTCGGTCCCCTGCCTGATGGCCTCCCTGAACAGCTCCCCCGTTGTGATGTGTACCAACCCCGTCTTTTCCGCCAGAATCGTTGCCTGAGTTCCTTTACCCGCCCCTGGGGCACCAAAGAGGATAACGTACAAGGGCCCGCGTCCACCCCCTAGCGGATGAAGCCCTCGTACTGGCGCATCAAGAGCTGGGCCTCGAGCTGGCGCATGGTGTCCAGCACCACGCCCACCACGATGATCAAGCCGCTGCTGGTGATGCCAAAGGACAGTCCCCCTCCCCGGCTCAAGCTCAGGGCTTGATTCCCAGTGAGGTGCGCGGCCACCCAGGGCGCCACCGCCACAAAGCCCAGAAACAGGGCGCCCGCCCAGGTGATGCGGATCAGCACCCGCGTGATGTAGTCCGACGTCGGGCGGCCGGGACGGATGCCCGGAATGAAGCCCCCCTGCCGCTGAAGGTTCTCCGCCAGGTTCTGCTGCTGGAAGATGACCAGCGTGTAGAAGAAAGCGAAGATCACCACCAGCAAGAACAGGAACAACCAATATCCCCCATTGGCCGGATTGAAGATGTCCGTGATAGTCTTTGCCACATTAGCTACCCAGGAGATACTCGACGTTTCGAAGATGCTGGAAGCATACGCCGGCATGATAACGATGGAGAAGGCGAAGATGAGGGGGATCATCCCGGCCGAGTTCACCCGCAGCGGGACGTGCGTCTGCCCCGACTGGCGGTACATCCGCCCGCCCCGAAACAGGCTGCGGGAGTACTGAACGGGGATGCGCCGCTGGGCCTCCTGGAAGAAGACGATGATCGCCAGAATAGCCACGATGAACAGAACCAGGATCGCGACGCCCGCGAAGCTGCTCTCGGTGTAGACCTCCTGGCCGATCATCCGCGGTATGCCGGCCACGATGCCCGCGAAGATGATCACCGATATGCCGTTGCCGATCCCCTGCTCGCTAATCAGCTCGCCCAGCCAGACCAGAAACATGGTGCCCGCCGTCATCGAAGCCACCATCGAAAGGGTGGGCAACATGTTCGCACCCGCCAGGCCGATCCCGCTGATGCCCCCCAACTGCTGGATGAGAACGAGCTGCCCGTAGCCCTGAACGATGGCCATGGGCACCGTCAGCCAGTGGGTGTAGATCTGGATCTGGCGGCGGCCCTGCTCCCCCTCCTTGGATAAGGCCTGCAAGGCCGGCACTATGGGCACCAGCAACTGCATCACGATCGACGAGGTCACGTAGGGGTAGACGCCCATGGCGGCCACGCTCATGTTCTGAAGAGCACCACCGCTGAAGATGTTCAAGAAGCCCAGGACGGCGTTCTGGCGGAAGATCTCACTGAGCTTACCAGGGTCGATACCCGGCACCGGCAGGTTGGCCACAAACCGGAACACCACCAGCAGCGCCAGGGTGAACAGGATCTTCTGGCGGACGTCCGGCTGGGCGAAGGCGTCGATGACCGCCTGAAGCAGCCGTGGCCTAGCGGCCGCTTGCGCTCGCATGCGCTACCTCCTCAACACTTCCCCCCGCCGCCTCGATCTTCTCCCTGGCCGTCGTCGAGAACTTGTGGGCCCGCACCGTCAGGGCCTTGCTTATCTCGCCGTCACCCAGGATCTTCACCGGCTGCCTGGCGGTCTTGACGATACCTGCTTCCCGCAGGAGCTGGGGCGTTACCGCCGTGCCCACTTCGAATCGCTCTAACTGCTTCACATTCACCGCCGCATATTCCACCCGGAAGATGTTGGTAAAGCCCCGCCGATAGGGCAAGCGCTTGATCAGGGGTGTCTGACCGCCCTCGAAACCCAGACGAGGCCCGCCGCCTGACCGCGACTTCTGGCCCTTGGAGCCACGCCCCGAATAGGTGCCATGGCCGCTGGCA
>JAUYDU010000133.1 GCA_030691665.1 Chloroflexota bacterium | reverse complement strand
CCCGCGAGACGGCGCCGCTCACCCTCACCATGGAGGCCGACGTGACCGCCCTGGCGGAGATGCACGAGGGCCTCCGCGCGCGGGGTGTCACGGCGCTCCACGTCATCGTCAAGGCGGTGGCCCTCACCCTCGTGGAGCACCCGGCCATGAACGCCCACATGCTGCCAGAGGGGATACGGCGCGTGGTTGAGGTGAACGTGGGCGTGGCGGTGGCGCTGGACAACGGACTTATCGTCCCGGTGGTGCGTAACGCCGACAGGAAGGGCGTGCTCGTTATCTCGGAGGAGGTGCGGGCCCTCTCGGAGAAGGCGCGGCAGGGCAGGCTGACGGTGGAGGATGTGACCGGCGGCGCCTTCACGGTGACCAACCTGGGCGCGCTGGACGTGGACATCTTCACCCCCATCCTCAACCAGCCGGAGGTGGGGATTCTG
The DNA here is from genome assembly GCA_030691665.1 of Chloroflexota bacterium. GTDB lineage: Bacteria > Chloroflexota > Dehalococcoidia > SM23-28-2 > SM23-28-2 > JAUYDU01. The sequence goes on along the minus strand of JAUYDU010000133.1, from coordinate 2,189 downwards.
GGGGTGGGGAGAATCGCCCAGAGGCCCGTGGCCTACAGGGGCGCCATCGCCCTGCGCTCCACCGTCTGGCTCAGCCTCACCTTCGACCACCGCGCCGTTGATGGGGCGCCCGCCGCCACCTTCCTCAAAGCCCTCAAGGGCCGGCTGGAGGACCTCTCCTGGCTCATCGCGTAAGGACACTTGGCGCGGACTGCGCCGCGCCAGCAGATAGGAGGCGTGACATGCTGGCAGACCTGAGCGGCAAGACGGCCCTGGTCACGGGTGGCGCCAGCGGGCTGGGCAGGGGCATCTGCCACGTGCTGGCCGAGTGCGGCGCCGACGTGGCAGTGGCGGATATGAACCTGGAGGGCGCCAGGAAGGTGGTCGGCGAGGTGAGCGAGCACGGGCGCAGGGCCCGGGCCTTCCAGGTGGACGTGACCAAGGAAGCCTCCGTCAGAAAGATGGTGGATGAGGTGCTGGCCGCCTTCGGGAAGATAGACATCCTGGTGAACAGCGCCGGTGTCATAGGCGCGTCTGGCTTCGAAGAGACCACCACGTCGCGGGAGGAGGACTGGGACATCACCTACCAGGTGAACGTGAAGGGCACCGTGCTGGCCTTGGAGGCGGTGGCCGAGCACATGAAGGCGCGACGCTACGGCAAGATCGTCAACATCGCCTCCCACGGGGGCCGGCAGGGCGGGCCCGGCGGTGGGGCGTACGGCGCCTCCAAGGCGGCGGTCATCCACCTGACCCAGTCCTTTGCCATGGACCTGGCCCCCTACAACATCAACGTCAACAGCATCTGTCCCGGCGCCATCTGGACGCCCATGTTTGAGCAGATAGCCCAGCGCCAAAAGAGGAATGACCCTACCCTGAAGGACCTGACGCCGCGGCAGATCTTCGAGCGGCTCATAGAACAGCGGTGCCCGCTGAAGCGGGAGCAGACCCCAGAGGACATGGGCAAGATGGCGGCCTTCCTGGCCTCCGAGGACGCGACGAACATCACGGGCCAGGCCATCAACGTCAACGGCGGGGCGAGAATGAACTGAACGACAGGGCACCAGGTTTGCGTTGGCTCCGGAGTCGCCACGGAACACTGTCATGAGCACCAACGAAGAATGCGCCTGGCCTCTCGTTGAATGGGAAGACTGTGGAGTCTGAGGAGGACGTTTGGCTAGCTCAACCACGCCGGCTAGCGTCAGAAAAGACGTACGGAAGCTCCCAAGGGCGGGTCTCATAAGAGTAGATGGCCGCATCTGCCTGACGTGTCGTGAGTGTGAGATGGCTTGTTCTCTCTATCATGAGGGTGAATGTAACCCTGCCCTCTCCAGAATTCATGTCGATTTTAACGACTTCGTACCAGGCTTCCCCAGTGTCCGGGTGTGTAAGCAGTGCGATTGGCCAGCCTGCTACTACGCGTGTGCGGACGTTCTTGGCGAATCAGCCATACGCATTGACGAGAGGACTGGCGCCAGGTTCATAGATGAAGGGCGGTGCACGGGATGTGGTGCGTGCCTGCGCGCGTGTCCGCTCACTCCAGAGATGCAAGTTGTGCACTACAAGAGGGTGGGCCGCAGAAGGCTGTACCTCAAGTGCGATCTGTGCAAAGACAGGAGTGAGGGGCCCCTGTGTGTTGAGGTGTGCTCGCCGGGGGCGCTGACTTTTGTTCCTGCCATGGGCAGGCGGAAGAGGGGCAGTTGAAATGTACGGCTGGACAGGGAAGATATTACGAGTCGACCTCTCTTCCGGAAACACATCCCACATCGACACATCCAAGTACGTGCCCGAGTTCATCGGTGGTCTGGGCGTGGCGGCCAAGATCGCCTGGGATGAGTTGAAGCCTGGGACCGAGGCCTTTGACCCTCAGAACATGCTCATGCTCATGCTGGGGCCGCTCACAGGCACTTTGGCATCCGGGGCTGGGAGAGTCCTGGTGGCAGGCATTGCACCCCAACAACACCCTTCGGTTTTCTCTCGCTCTTCGATGGGGGGTCACTGGGGTCCTGAGTTGAAATACGCCGGGTTTGACGGCGTCGTGGTGCAGGGCGAGGCAGCGAAGCCTGTCTACATCTGGATCGACAACGGCAGCGTGGAGATTCGAGATGCGGGCGACATCTGGGGCACAGGAACGTACGCTACCACGCTCGCGCTCAGAGCTGTCCATGGACCGGAAACGAGGGTGATTGCCTGTGGCCAGGCAGGGGAGCGGC
>JAUYDU010000494.1 GCA_030691665.1 Chloroflexota bacterium | reverse complement strand
CTGGGAGCCGACGAGACGCTGGCGGCGATCCGCCAGGAGGTCTCCCGCCGCGGCCTGGACGCCGACGTGGCTGTCGTCGGCTGCTGGGGCCTCTGCTTCGCCGAGCCGCTGGTGGAGATCGCCAAACCCAACGGCTCCCGCGTCCTCTATCAGCGGGTGACCGCCGACCGCGCGTCCCAGCTTGTCGAGGAGGCGCTGGCTGAGGGCGACCCTTCGACTGCGCTCAGGACAGGCCTCTGCCGGGAGCTCGCCCTCGCCACCCTCTCGCCCCAGCCCCTGGACAGCCTGCCCGCCGACTGGCGGGGCGTGCTGCCCCTGTCATCGCTCGATTTCCTGGCCCTCCAGGAGCGTCGCCTGATGGCCAACTGCGGCGTCATCGAGCCCGCCAGCATCGACCACTACATCGCCCGCGGCGGCTACGAGGGGCTGGCCAGGGCGCTGAGCATGTCCCCCGAGGACGTCATCGAGCAGGTGTCGGAGTCCGGCCTGTGGGGCCGCGGCGGCGCCGCCTTCCCCACCGGCCGCAAGTGGGAGTTCCTGCGCGGGGCCAAGGTCGAGCCCAAGTACCTGATCGGCAACGCCGACGAGGGCGACCCCGGCGCCTTCGTCAACCGCAACCTGATGGAGAGTGACCCTCACTCCCTCATCGAGGGGATGGTCATCGGCGGCTACGCCACCGGCGCCAGCTACGGCTACATCTACGTTCGCGACGAATACCCCCTGTGCGTCGAGCGGATGGAGCTGGCCCTGCGCCAGGCGCGGGAGCGCGGCCTCCTGGGCCAGAATATCCTCGGCAGCGCCTTCTCCTACGACATGGAGGTCGTGCGCGGGGCCGGCAGCTACGTCTGCGGCGAGGAGACGGGCCTCCTCGCCTCCATCGAGGACGCCCGCGGCATGCCCAAGATCCGCCCGCCCTATCCAGCTCAGGCGGGGGTGTACGCCAAACCCACCAACGTCAACAACGTCGAGACCTATGCCAACGTCCCCCTCATCCTCCGCCACGGGGCACCCTGGTACATCTCCGCAGGCAGCGAGAGGAACAAGGGCACCAAGATGTTCAGCCTGTCGGGCCACATCCAGCGGGTGGGCGTCGTCGAGGTGCCCTTCGGCACACCCCTGCGGCGAGTGGTCTACGAGGCGGGCGGCGGCCCCCCCGGCGGGCGCGCCCTCAAGGCCGTCCAGCCCGGCGGCCCCCTGAGCGGCATCATCCATGCCGACCACGTGGACATTCCCCTGGAGCCGGAGTCCTTCCGCGAGCTGGGTGCCAGCATGGGCGGCGGCGGCCTGGTGATCCTGGACGATTCCAACTGCGTCATCGACCTCTGCCTGTACTTCGAGTGGTTCGCCGAGGACGAGTCCTGCGGCCGCTGCACCACCTGTCGCGGCGGCACCCAGCGAATGGTGGAGATCTTGAAGCGCATCGCCCGGGGCACCAGCCGGCCATCGGACATCGGCCTGCTGCGCCTGCTGGCCGACGCCATGCGCAACGCCAACTGCGGCCACGGGCAGGCCGCTCCCACCGCCGTCATGAATATCGTGGACACCTTCGCCGCCGAGGTTCAGGAGCACATCGAGGGCAAGCGCTGCCCGGCCCGGGTCTGCCCCGGCCTCATCCGCTACGACATCGTCGGCGATAGCCCCCGCCTGACAGAGGCAGCGGCCATCTGCCCCACGGCGGCCATCGTCGCCACCAACGGCCAGTATGCCATCGACCAGGGGCTGTGCATCCGCTGCGACGCCTGCCGCGAGGTGGCCCCGGAGGCGGTGCAGGTGGGGGACGAGTTCGGGGCGTGACCTGATCCCTTCAACCGCTGCCACCTCTCCGTTGATACACGATTGGCCATCTGTTATACTTATTCCAGAACAGTATTACCGCGGAGGCAAAAGATGGCTATAGCAAAGGTCTCCAAGAAGGGTTGGGTCGTGATCCCTCATGACATCCGGGAGCGATACGGTATCCGGCCGGGCGACAAAGTCCAGGTCGTTGCGTCCAACGGTGTCATTCGATTGATCCCCTTGCCCAAGGACCCAATTGAGCACGGCTTCGGCCTCTTGAAGGGCGGCCCTTCACTCACCCAAGCGCTGCTGGAAGACCGCCGCGAGGACCTGGAGAGAGAAGAGCGGGGGCTTTCGCCGCCTCGAACACAATGACGGCCCTGGTCCTGGACAGCTTCGCTCTGCTCGCCCACTTTCTCGGCGAAGCGGCTGGCTCTCACGTCCGTGACATCCTCCGAGAAGCAAATAAGGGCAATATCAGGTTGATCCTGAATACAGCTAACCTGGCGGAGATAGCGTATCGTCTGGAAAGGACGTGGGGTGAAGACCGGATGACAGAGGTCTTGGCCCTAATCGACAGCTACCCGATAGAGCTCGTGGATATCGACCGCGAGCTAGCTCTGGCCGCCGCCCATCTTAAGGCCCAGCATCGGGTGTCCCTCGCCGACTGCTTCGCCGCGGCCCTGGCCCAGCGCCTGGACGCCGCCGTCCTCACCGGCGACCCCGACTTCCAGCGTCT
>JAUYDU010000470.1 GCA_030691665.1 Chloroflexota bacterium | reverse complement strand
GGTACGGCTTCGGCTCGCCAATGGGCAGGTCGAGGAGCGCCGCCTCGGGAGAGTGCTAGGTGAGCTCGACGGCATGCAAGAAGAAATCTTGTGCGTATTCGGCGGGCCTGACGACCTGCCGACTATCGGTGCCCACACGCTGGAAGCCTTTCTGCTGGCCGCTGATCCGGTAGAGAACCGCCTTGTGCGCGTGGACGCATTCTGGGTATAGCGACGGCCGTGCCCTACTTCCGTCTCGTCTCCGACTTCCGCCCCACGGGCGACCAGCCCCAGGCCGCAATGCAGGCATGAATGAAACGCATTCTCTTTTCCCCACATGCTCTTGAGCAGCTTGCGCTTCGTGGCGGCACGGAAGCCGAGGCCGAGGCGGCCATACTAGAAGGCGAAAGGCTACCAGCCGAGCGGGGCAGAACCGCCTTTCGCAAGAACTTCCCTTTCCTTTCCGATTGGAAAGGCAGATACTACGAAGTGAAGCAGGTAATGCCTGTCGTGGTGGAGGCGGGAGACGCTATCGTTGTTGTCACCGTATACGTCTTCTACTTCGGAGGTCCAGAATGAAGATAAGGTATGACCCTAGCGTCGATGCGGCCTACATCTACTTCAAGGAGGGAAAGGCCCAAGTCACCACAATCCGCTTGACTGAGGATATCGCTGTGGACTTCGGCCCTAACGAGGAGATCTTTGGCATCGAGGTCCTTGATGCCTCCCGGCACCTGGGGCTCAAGAGGGATGCGCCATCGATAGAGCTGGAGAACATCCAGGCGGCGCCGTAGGGCGGCAAATGCCCAACTTCCGCCTCGTCTCCGACTTCCGCCCCACGGGCGACCAGCCCCAGGCGCCAGCACATCCATAATCAGAGGTACTTAGCTGCAAGACGACAGGCTGACCCACATTCGGAATGCGTTAGAGACCGGCCAGTGGCGCTTGTCTGATCACGCCGATATAGAGGCGGATGCAGAGGGCATTAGCGTCACGGAGGTCAGGGAAGCCTTGTTGACGGGGCGAATCCTCGAGGACTATCCTGAGCACAGGCGAGGGCCTTGTTGCTTGGTGTATGGCCAGACATCAGGAGGTAGAGATATCCACGTCGTGATCAGCACGGGGCAGTTGCCCCTGACCGTGATCACCGTTTACGAACCCAAGGCCCCTCACTGGCAGTCGCCTATGGAAAGGGGTGCAAAGCCATGAAATGTCAGCTCTGCCAGGGGCAGTACCAGGAGCGGTTGGTCACTCGCACGTACCGCCGCGATGGCAAGATCGTAGTGGTCGACGACGTGCCAGCAGAGGTCTGCAACCTGTGTGGGGACATCCTGCTGAGGCCGGAGACGGTGGAGCTTATCCAGGACATGCTCAAGATGGCCGAGAAGGCCACAGAGTTCGCGCCGGTGGTGCGTCTACCCCGCAAGGTTGCTTAGGATTCATACGGCGCAGCCGCCATGCCCAACTTTCGCCTCGTCTCCGACTTCCGGCCCACGGGCGACCAGCCCCAGGCCATCGATAAGCTGCTGGAGGGCCTGGGGCGGGGCTGCCGCCACCAGACGCTCCTGGGCGTCACCGGCAGCGGCAAGACCTTCACCATGGCCGAGGTCATCGCCCGCTGCCAGCGGCCCACGCTGGTCCTTTCCCCCAACAAGACCCTGGCCGCCCAGCTCTACAGCGAGTTCCGCGAGTTCTTCCCCGACAATGCCGTCGAGTTCTTCGTCAGCTACTACGACTATTACCAGCCCGAGGCCTACATCCCCCGCACCGACACCTACATCGCCAAGGACGCCGACATCAACGAGGAGATCGACAAGCTGCGCCACGCCGCCACCCGCGCCCTGTTCGAGCGGCGGGACGTGGTCATCGTCGCCTCCGTCTCCTGCATCTACGGCCTGGGCGAGCCCTCCGAGTACTACAGCTTCGTCCTCAGCTTCCAGAAGGGCGACCGCAGCAACCGCCAGCGCGCTCTGCGCAAGCTGGTGGACATGCAGTACGAGCGCAACGACACGAGCCTCCTGCGCGGCCGCTTCCGCCTGCGCGGCGATAGCCTGACCATCGTGCCCTCCTACGAGGAGCTGGCGGTGCGGGTCGATTTCTTCGGCGATGAGGTGGAGCGCATCTTCCAGCTCGACCCCCTCACCGGCGAGGTGCTGAGCGAGATGGAGCGCGTCGACATCTATCCCGCCAAGCACTTCGTCACCTCTCAGGACAAGCTGGAGGCCGCCCTCGAGGACATCCAGGCCGAGCTGGAGGAGCGGGTAGAGTGGTTCAAGGCGCAGGGCAAGCTCCTGGAGGCCCAGCGCCTGTGGGAGCGCGCCCGCTACGACATCGAGTGCCTGCGCGAGCAGGGCTACTGCTCCGGCATCGAGAACTACTCCCGCCACCTGGCCCGCCGGCTGCCGGGCAGCACCCCCTGGACGCTCCTGGACTACTTCCCCGACGACTTCCTGGTGTTCATCGACGAGTCGCACATGGGCGTCCCCCAGATCCGCGGCATGTACCGCGGCGACATCGCCCGCAAGCAGACGCTGGTGGACTTCGGCTTTCGCCTGCCCTCGGCCCTGGACAACCGGCCCCTCAACTTCTCGGAGTTCGATGGCCACATCAACCAGGTGGTCTACGTCTCAGCCACGCCCTGCCCCTACGAGTACGAGCACAGCGAGCAGGTGGTGGAGCAGATCATCCGCCCCACGGGCCTCGTAGACCCTGCGATCGAGGTGAAGCCCACCCAGGGCCAGGTGGACGACCTCATCGAGCAGATCCGCCGGCGGGTGGAGCGCGGCGAGCGCTGCCTGGTCACCACCCTCACCAAGAAGATGGCCGAGGACCTGGCCGACTACCTAACCGAGATGAGCGTCAAGACCCACTACCTCCACTCGGAGATCGACACCCTGGACCGGGTGGAGATCCTGCGCGACCTCCGCCTGGGCGTCTACGACGTGGTGGTGGGCATCAACCTCCTGCGCGAGGGGCTCGACCTGCCGGAGGTGAGCCTGGTGGCCATCCTGGACGCCGACAAGGAAGGCTACCTGCGCTCCGCCTGGTCCCTCATCCAGACCATGGGCCGCGCCGCCCGCCACGTTGACGGCCAGGTTATCATGTATGCTGATACGATGACTGAATCGATGCGCCAGGCCATCGACGAGACCAACCGGCGGCGGCGCATCCAGATGAGCTATAATGACGAGCATGGCATCCAGCCCGAGGGCATCCGCAAGGCCATCCGCGACCTTACCGATAGAGTGCGCAAGGTGGCCGAGGAGCGGGCCGTCTACCGGGCCGGGGCGATCCCCAAGGATGAGATCGCCCGCCTGATCAAGGACCTGGAGTCGCAGATGAAGCAGGCAGCCAAGAGCCTCGAATTCGAGCGGGCGGCGCTCTTGCGCGACCAGATCGTCGAGCTGCGCCGGGAGCTGGTGGGCGACGAGGAGGGCCTGCGGGAGCTCTCGGCCATGCGCCGCAGCGGGGACGGGGGCGGTCGCTGGCGGCGGCGGTAGCCGATCGTAGCAGCAGACCTATCAGTGGTGTTGCTGGCAGGGGTAGATGTAGGCAGGTAGCTTTAGCTGCCTGCGAAACGAAAGGGTGCGGGCAGCTAAAGCTACCCGCCTACGACTCCAGTGAAGGCCGGGCTTCAGCCCGGCATCCGGGATCACAAAAGGGCCGAAGGAGAGAAGGGTGAGAATACTGCTGGTCAAGCCGGACATATCCGAGTTCTCGGTTGGCTTCACCTCCCTGGCCAGGACGCCACCCCTGGAGCTGCTGACGGTGGCTGCCTCTGTACCTGACCATGAATGCCGCATCCTCGACATGCGCCTGGAGGAGGACAGCGCCTTCGAGCGGGAGCTGCGCGACTTCAGGCCGGACCTGATCGGTCTGACGGCCTACACCGCCGAAGCAGAGGCCGCCAAGCTCCTGGCCCGCCGGGCGAAAACGGTGCTGCCCGCCGTGCCCATTGTCTGGGGCGGCTATCACGCCACCATGGCCCTGGACGACGTGCTGGCTGAGCCCACGGTGGACTTCGCCGTTCTGGGGGAAGGAGACGTTACCTTCCCGGAGCTGGTCGAGGCCATAGCTCGCGGTGGCCCCTTCGATGACCTGCCGGGGATGGCCTTCATGAAGGGCGAGCACAAGGTGCTCACCCCAGCCAGACCGCAGATCCGCGACCTGGACAGTCTTGCCTACCTCGACTGGAGCTTGGTGGCTCGCTATCAAGCGCAGTACTATCTGGGTGTCATGGGGATGGTGGGCGGTGTGGAGACCACTCGCGGCTGCCCCTTCGACTGCAACTTCTGCTCGGTCTGGGTGTTCAACCAGCGTCGATACCGCAAGAAGAGCCCGGCCCGAGTAGTCGCCGACCTGGATAGGCTGCCCGACCAGATTCAGGTCGCAGCGTTCATCGACGATGAGTTCTGGGCAGACGAGCGCCGCTCGCTGGAGTTGGCCGCCCTGATCGGCGAGCGCAATCGGGCGGGCTGGAAAGGCAGCGACTGGACATACTGGGCGCAGGTGCGCACCAACGATATCACCCGCTGTCCGGAGCTGGTAGAGCAGTGGGCGAAAGTCGGCCTGAAAGTGCTGCTTCTCGGCATCGAGACCTGCAAGGACGAGGAGCTCCGCGAGCTCCATCACAAGCGCAACACCGTCAGCCAGGCCATCCAGGCCTTGCAGATCATGCGCCAGCACGGCGTCGAAGCCTGGGGCTGCTTCATCATCAACCCCGAGTGGGAAGAGCGCGACTTCTACGATCTGATGGAGTTCGTCAACGACAACGAGATCGCCTTCCCCCAGTTCACCGTGCTCACGCCCCTGCCCGGCACGGTGCTCACCAATAGGTTGGTTGACACCGGGGAGGTGAGAGCAACTGACATCCCTCATTCTCTCCTTGACTTCCTCCACGTGACGTATCCGAAGGCCCGCTTGCCTTTGCGCCGGTTCTACGAGCTGCTGGCCGAGCTGTATCGCAAGACGTCGATGGGAGCGAACACCCGCATCTACCGCCGGGCGGTCCGCAACGGGGTCATCCCCAGAGATTGGCTGCGCTCGGAGATGGGGCAGAGGGTGACGAGCTTCTTCGGGCAGTTGACCAACGTCGAGGCCTACCTCAAGGCACACCGCCTCCTGGGGGAGAACGTCTAGCCCCGTTCCAGACCGACGTCAGCGCTGCGAGCGAGGGAGTGAACGGTTTGCCCTTGGTGGATGTCGTCTCGACCCCCGCCTAAAGGCGGGGGCATCGATACGGATTGATGCCACACCCTTATGGCCTTTGAGAAAATAGTTCGACAGTTTGTCATTCTGAGCGCCCGGACGGGCCCGTCCGGGCAGCGAAGAATCTGGGGTGGGGTGCCACTTACGCACACGGGTCCTTTCGCCCCACCGCCAGACCCTTCGTCCTTCCAACGAAGGACTCAGGGTGACAGACCGGCCCTTGCCGTGTCGAATTATTCTGTTCATGACCATTAGGGTGTGGTGCTGTCCTCCCAAAAGCATGAATTGGCGAGACGCTATCGCGAGCGACGCGCCGTTGACAGCCCTATCCCACTCTGATAACATGCCGCCTGATAGGCCACGACTTTGGCGGGCATGATGGAAGATTCTCCCAGCGTAGCAACGGTCTGCACGGGGATGGTAATCATCCCGGTGGGCAGCCTGGGGCCCCCGGCATAGGAGCATTCTGGGGGGCGCCCGATGCCCACCGTTGACCGCAGCGGTGGGCTTTTCATTTGCTCGCCGGCCCACGCCGAGGTTCATGATGGAGCTCAAGCAAACAACCAGGGTCCGACAAAGAGAAGAGTCGCCTAGCTGCCCCACCTGTGGGGCCGCTGCACCCGAGGGCTTCCGCTTTTGCGGGCAGTGCGGTCGGGCGCTGGCGGCCGCCTTTCATCCCTCGCCCGAGGGGACGGTGACAGTGATGTTCACGGACATCGAGGGCTTCACTTCCCTCCTGCGGTCGCTGAACGAGGACGAGGCCCACGAGCTGGTGCATGTCCACAGTCGGCTGGTACGGGAGTGTGTGCAGCGCCACGCTGGGTTCGAGGTGAAGGCGCTGGGCGACGGCTTCATGGTGGTGTTCACCACGGCCCGCCAGGCCGTGCGCTGCGCCGTGTCCATTCAGCGCGCCCTGGCCGAGCACAACCGCCAGCACCAGCAGCGGCCGCTGCTGGTGCGCATTGGCATCAATAGCGGTGATACCTTCCGCCACGAGGAAGACTACTTCGGTCTGGCTGTGGGCAAAGCGGCGCGGGTGACGGAGAAAGCGCATGGTGGGCAGATCCTGCTATCTGACCAGTCCAGGGAGCTGGCCGGCCCGCTGGAGGGAGTCGAATACGTGGAGCGGGGCCGCCTCCAGCTTCGTGGCTTCCCCGGACGGCACCGGCTGTACGAGGTCGTGTGGTGATGCCACGAAAGAGGAGCAAGGCCAGGCCCTGGTACGTGGATTTCTTCCGCCAGGGCTTCTACTACCGTAGCTGGGCCCCGCCGGACCGCTTCCAGCAAACCGAGCAAGAGGTCGAGTTCATCGTCCAGGTGCTGCGCCTGCCGCCGGGCGCTGCCATCCTCGACCTCTGCTGCGGGCAAGGCCGCCATACGATGGCTCTGGCCCAACAGGGATTCCAAATGACTGGCCTCGACCTTTCCGCTCTCCACCTGCGCCTGGCCCGGCGGACGGCCAAAGAGGCCGGGGTGAACGTGCGCTGGCATCGGGCTGACATGCGAGAGATCCCCTGGGAGAGGGAGTTCGACACCGCCATCAACATGTTCACCTCCTTCGGCTACCTGGAGAGCGAGGAGGAGGACCAGAAGGTGCTGGACGGCGTAGCGCGGTCTTTGAAGCCAGGCGGACGGTTCCTCATCGATACCATCAACTGGCAGTGGGAGACGCGGCGCCATCGTTCGCCCATGCGGCAGGAGCTACCTGACGGCGCCCTCTACGAGTGGAGAACGGAGATCGATCTGGAGCAAGGACGGCGGCGACAGTACGAAGTCGTCACTGAGGAGGATGGAGCCAAGCACGAATACGTGGCTGAGACGCGCCTGTATTCCCTTGAGGAGCTATCGGAGATGCTGCAAGCCGCCGGCTTAGCCTTCTGCCGAGTGTGGGGCGACTACGGCGGCCACGAATACAGCCTGGACAGCCCGCGCATGATTGTGCTGGCGGAGAAAGTGGAGGGCTAGACGTAGCTGCAGACCTTCAGGTCTGCACGGGGGTGGGGCGGGCAGGGCTTGCGCCAGAGGCGCATCCGCCTTCGGCGGAGAAGCCCTGCAGCTACGGGCTGGACTATCCGTATGACCGGGCTGGCGCAGAATGGGGACACGCCATGACGAAAAGGGCCAGCAAATGGTACGCAGACTTCTACGACGAGGCTTGGTATCGCATCGCGGCCCACCAGATGTCGCCTCAGCGCACGCAGATGGAAGTGAAGTTCATCGCCCAGGCTCTCGCTCTGTCTCCGCCGGCGCGCTTGCTGGACCTTTGTTGCGGGTACGGCCGTCTTGCTGTTCCTCTGGCATCCTTGGGGTACGAGGTCACCGGGCTGGACTTGTCGGCCTCGCTTCTGCGGCGCGCCCGCCGGGTGGCTAAGGAGGCGGGCGTGGAAGTGCGCTGGCAACGGGCGGACATGCGGAAAATTCCCTGGGAGGGCGAGCTCGACGCTGCCATCTGCATGGGCTCTTTCGGAGCCCTGGAGTCGGAGAAGGAGGACCAGAAAGTGCTGGACGGCGTAGCGCGGTCTTTGAAGCCAGGCGGACGGTTCCTCATCGATACCATCAACTGGCAGTGGGAGACGCGGCGCCACCGTTCGCCCATGCGGCAGGAGCTACCTGACGGCGCCCTCTACGAGTGGAGAACGGAGATCGATCTGGAGCAAGGACGGCGAAGACAGTACGAAGTCGTCACTGAGGAGGATGGAGCCAAGCACGAATACGTGGCTGAGACGCGCCTGTATTCCCTTGAGGAGCTGGCGGAGATGCTGAAGGCGGCAGGGCTAGCCATCCGGCAGGTCTGGGGTGACTACGGCGGCCACGAATACGGCCTGGATAGCCCGCGCATGATCGTGTTGGCGGAGAAAGCGCAGGGCTAGGGGCGGGCAGGGCTGTCCGCCTTGCGGACTCCGCCTCTGCGGATGGCGGAAAAGCCCTGCAGCTACAGCAGCGGCTCCTCTTCCCTGGGGTTGAGGACGCGGCGGGACTGGCCGCCCTCCGGCCCGCTGATCACCCCTTCCCCCTCGAGCTGGTCGATGAGGCGGGCCGCTCGCGGGTAGCCGATGTGCAGTCGCCGCTGCAACAGCGACGTCGACACGCGGCTGTGCTCCTGGGCCAGCTCGCGCGCGCGCTCCAGCAGGGGGTCCTCCTCCTCTTCCTCGCCGGGGATGGCCTTCACCTCTTGGAGGAGGTGGTCGGCCACCTCCGGCCGCAGGTGGCGGAAGCGGTCGTCGCTCCAGAAGCCGACGATGCGCTCGATCTCCTGGTCGGAGACGAAGGCACCCTGGAGACGCTTGGGCTTGGCAGCGTCGGTGGGCATGTACAGCATGTCGCCGCGGCCCAGCAGCTTCTCGGCGCCCGCCCCGTCCAGGATGGTGCGCGCGTCCACCTGGGAGCTGACCGCAAAGGCGATGCGGGTGGGGAAGTTCGCCTTGATCAGCCCCGTCACCACGTCTACCGACGGCCGCTGGGTGGCGATGATCAGGTGGATGCCGGTGGCGCGGGACAACTGGGCCAGGCGGCAGATCTGGCGCTCCACGTGATAGGGGGCCGAGAGCATCAGGTCCGCCAGCTCATCAATGATCACCACCCAGTAGGGCAGCTTGTGGCCAGCCCGAGGGCTGCGGTTGTAGGCCTCGATGTTGCGCACGCCCACCGAGGCAAAACGGCGGTAGCGAGTCTCCATCTCGTGGATGACGGCCTGGAGGGTGCCCACCACGTCCTCGACCTCCACGACGATGTGGGAGAAGGCCAGGTGGGGGATGGAACCGAAGGTGGCTAGCTCCACTCGCTTGGGGTCGATGAGGATGAAGCGCAGCTCCTCCGGCGTGTTGTGCATCAGCAGACACGAGATCACGGAGTTGATGCACACGCTCTTGCCGCTGCCCGTCGCGCCAGCGATGAGCAGGTGGGGCATGCGGCCTAGGTCGGCGGCCACCGCCTCGCCCGACACGCCCTTGCCCAGGGCTAGGGCCAGCTTAGAGCGAGCGGCGATGCGCTGGAAGGGGCTGGTTTCGATGACGCTGCGCAGGGTCACCAGCGACGGCGAGCTGTTCGGCACCTCGATGCCCACCACCGGCTTGCCCGGCACCGGCGCCTCGATGCGGATGGACGGACTGGCTAGAGCCAGAGCCAGGTCGTTGGCCAGAGAGGTGATCTGGCTCACCCGTACGCGCGTGCGGGAGGTCACCTCCGACTTGTACTTGGGGCTGCCGTCCTTGTCGTAGGTCGGGCGGCCGCGGTTGTCCCGCTCGATCACGGTGCGGGTCTTCACCTCCCAGCCGGGCTCCACGCCGAACTGGGTGATGGTGGGCCCCTGGTTTATCTGCACCACTCGCGCATCGACCCCGAAGCTGGCCAGGGTCTCCTCGATGAGCTGGCCGCGAGCGGCGTTGTCGAACTGCTTGACCTCGTTCTCCGGCGGCTGGTGGAGGATATCCAGGAGGGGGAGCTCCCAACCGTAAGCGGCCGGTCGGCCTGTCGCCAGCGGCGCGACCCCGGCCGGCGCCGACCCGGGCTCAGGCGAGACGGCCTGTCCTGAGCGCAGCCGAAGGGCCTCTCCTTCCTCGCCGGGCACCTCGCCGAAGGCGGGGAGCACCTCCTGCACCGCGACCTGCTCGCCAGGGATGCTGGGCTCCTCCCACTCCTCGGGAATTGTTGGAAGATCGTCGCTGGCGCTGGGCTCGCTCTTGGGCAGGAGCGCGGAGCCGATGCTGCGCAGGCCGTCCGCGACCTCGTCTGGCAGGCGCAGTTGCACCAGGGCCCGCCACAGGTCGGGTAGGTGCCCAATCGTCCAGGCCACCTGTCGGGGCGCCAGCAGGGTGATCGCCAAGAAGGTCAGGGCCAGCCAGATGAGGATGCCGCCGGCGCTGCCCATGAGGGCGTGGCCTAGGTCGCCGCCGACGGTCACCTCGGATAGCAAGACGTTGCCCAGCGACCAGTCAGGGCGGAAGAGCGCCATGATCCCGCCGACGCTCACCCCCAGAAGGAGCGCCCCCAGCCAGCGGCGCCAGAAGGTGGCCGACAGATTGAAGCGGCGACCCAGTACCAGCCAGCCGTTCACCATCAGGGCGACCACCAGCAGGAGCACAGCCAGCCCCAGCAAACGCACCAGGGCATCGCGCAAGTCCACGAGCGCCTCCCAGATGATGGGTCCAACGAAGGGGATGAGCACGGCCACGAAGACGACCGCCGCGGCTATCAGCCAGCGGCCGATATTCTGCCTCTCCACCACCTGCTTGTAGGAGCGAGCACCCCGACGGGTCACGGCCGCCGGACGGCGGTAGCCAGCGCGCCCCCTCGCCTTTACCCTAGCCATGTCCTCATCATACCTCCACCGTCAGAGGCAGGATCATCGGCCGCCGACGGGTCTGCTGGTAAAGGTACTGGGACAGGGAGTCCTTCACGCGCGTGTTCACGTCGCCCCACTCGGAGTGGTGGTCGGCCCCTTTCAGGGCTCGAACCACGTGCCGACGCGCCTTCTCCAGCAGTTCCCCGGACTCGTCCGTATCCATGAACCCCCTGGCCACCACATCCGGCTGGCCCACCAGGCGGCCGCTGTGCTTGTCCACCGCCAGAATGACCACGACGATACCATCGCTGGCCAGGTGGCGACGGTCGCGCAGCACCACCTGATCCAGCCCCACAGCCAGGCCGTCCACATACACGTGGTCCGCCGGCACGCGGCCCGCCACCCTGCCCCTCTTGCCGTCCAGCTCCAGGATGTCGCCGTCCTCTAGGACGAAGGTATTCTCCTGGGCGACGCCCATGGCCTGGGCCAGGACAGCGTGGGCCGCCAGGTGACGGTACTCCCCGTGCTGAGGAACGAAGAAGCGGGGATTGACCAGGCTCAGCATCATCTTCAGCTCTTCCTGGGCGGCGTGTCCCCGCACGTGCACGTTGGCCACGCGTGTGTTCAGCACCTGCGCCCCCAGGCGGCAGAGGTTGTCGATGGTAAGGTTGATCAGCATTTCGTTACCGGGGATAGGGCTGGCCGATATGACCACCGTATCGCCAGCGACGATCCGGATCTGGCGGTGGTCCTGGTTGGCCATGCGCACCAGCGCGGAGGTGGGCTCCCCCTGAGAGCCGGTGGTGATCACGGCCACCCTCTCCGGCCGCATGCCGGCAAGCTGGTCGATGGGGGCCAGGACGTTCTGCGGCGCCGTCAGGTAGCCCTGCTCCAGGGCCATCTGGCTGTTGTCCATCATGCTGCGCCCGGTGATGAAGACGCGGCGGCCGTTGCGATAGGCGGCATCGATGACCTGCTGCATCCGCGAGATCAGGGAGGCGAAGGTGGCCACAATCACTCGTCCCGGCGCTGTGGCCATGATCCGGTCCAGCGCCTCGCCCACCACCTGCTCCGAGGGCGTGTAGCCGGGCATCTCGGCATAGGTGGAGTCGGAGAGCAGCAGGAGCACACCCTCACGACCCAGCTCCGCCAGGCGGGACAGGTCGGTGGGCTCGCCCATGACCGGCGTGTGATCCAGCTTGAAGTCGCCGGTGTGGATCACCGTACCGATGGGCGTGCGGATGGCCAGGGCGCAGGCGTCGGGGATGCTGTGGGTGACCCGCACGAACTCCACCTGGAAGGCCCCCAGGCGGACCTTCTCGCCGGCGCTGACCGCCCGCAGGTCGGCCTCGCCCAGGAGCTTGTGCTCCTTCAGCTTGACCGATATTAGGCCGTGGGTGAGGCGAGTACAGTAGACAGGCGCCCGCAACTGGCGGAGGACATAGGGCAGGGCGCCCGTGTGATCCTCGTGGCCGTGGGTGATGACGATACCCCGCAGCTTCTGCCGCCGCTGGAGGATGTAGGTGATGTCGGGGATCACCAGATCGACGCCCAGCATCTCCTCCTTGGGGAACATCAGGCCAGCGTCGACGATGATCATGTCCTGGGGGAGCTCCAGCACCATCATGTTCTTGCCGATCTCTCCCAGCCCGCCCAGGGGTATTACTCGCAGCTTATTGTTCGCCATAGCTCCTCATAACCTAGAATAGACGCATCTGTTCGGGTTCCGCCACCTCTTCCCGCGGGCCCTTGCGGGCCTCCTCCAGGGCAGCCGGTAGCTTCCGGAAGTCCTCCTCGATGGTGCGACGCATGCTGGCGGCGTGCAGGGCAGCAGCAGGATGATACATGGGCAGAAAGCAGATGCCATCGCGGTAGCAGGTCTGGCCGTGCACCCGGCCGATCGACTCGTCGGGGAAGAACCAGGCCAGGGAGTAGCGACCCAGGGTGGCGATGACCTTGGGCTTGATCAGTTCGATCTGACAGGATAGCCACTGCCGACAGGCCTCGATCTCCTTGGGCAGGGGATCGCGATTCTCCGGCGGACGGCACTTGATGACGTTGCCGATGTACACCTGATCGCGCCGCGAGCCGATAGAGGCCAGCAGCTCCTCCAGGAAGCGCCCAGCCGGCCCGACGAAGGGACGGCCCTGCTGGTCCTCGTAGAAGCCCGGTGCCTCGCCCACGAACATGATCTCGGCCTCCTCCGGCCCCTCGCCGGGCACAGCCCGGTTGCGGCTCTGGCAGAGGTCACAGTCGGGGCAGACGGCGATCCTGGCGTAGAGGTCGATCAGGGCGGACATTTCCTAACCCGTAAACAGTAAACCACTGCCCATAAACGCAATCGCACCCCGACAAGTCGGGGCGGCAAGAACAACCTTTCGAGTGATATTAGCACGAAGCGAGAAGAGGCGTCAAATTCACCGCTGTCTACGCTCGCCCCCGCCGCGGCTCCACGATGCGCGCCAGCACGATCCCCAGGACGTAAAGGACGATGAGGGGGCCGGCCACCAGCGACTGGGTGACCGGGTCGATGCTGGGGGTGACAATGGCCGCCACCACGAACGCCCCGATGATGGCGTAGCGCCACAGGTGGACAAGCTGGCGCGAGGTGACCACGCCGAAGCGGGCCACCCCCATGATCACCAGCGGCGTCTCGAACACGACGCCCGTCCACAGCAGCAGCCGCGTCACGAAGTCTACGTAGCTGCCGATCTTGATCTGGGGCTCAGCGACGTCCTCGGGGAAGTTCAGCAGGAAACCCAGGGCCGGCGGCAGAGCAACGTAATAGGCGAAGGCCACTCCCCCGGCGAAGGCCAGGGTGGCACCCACGACCACGGAATAGACCCAGCGCTTCTCCCGCCGGCTGAGCGCAGGCGCCACGAACATCAGCAACTCGTAGATAATGATCGGCATCGCCAAAGTCAGGCCGGCCAGGAGGGATATGCGAAAGTAGGCGACCACGCCCTCCATGGGCTCGGTGAAGATAAGCTTGAAGCTGGAGCTGCGCTCCTCAGCGGGCTCCTTGAGGAACTCCAGGATGCGGGTGGCGAAGTAGAAGGAGGCGCCGGTGGAGAGAACGACCGCCAGACCGGCCACGACGAGGCGGCGGCGGAGCTCCTGGAGGTGCTCCATGAGCGTCATGTACTTGCCGCCCGCAGCAGAGGGGCGCTCTTCGGGCTCTTGTGGGGACTCCTCAGCGGTGGTCGGTCGGGCGCTCATGGTTGGGGCAAGGGGCTCGGCGCAGGCCTGCCTGCCGCGGGGCAGGAGATGCTAGCCCTTCCCTTCCGAGGGCGGCTGAGCCGCTTCCTGCGGCTTCTCTAGCTTGCCACTGGCGGCGGCCTGAATAGACTCGCTGCTGGCCTTTAGCTCGGAGCCGACGGCCCTCAGCTCCTCCTCCAGGGGCTTGCTCTGCTCACGCAGCTCCTCGCGAAGCTGGCGTAGCTCCTCGCGCAGGGCTTCGTAGTCCTGGGCCAGGTCGCCCAGCTCATACTTGAGCTGGCTGGTGACCTGGCCAGCGTAGCGACGGGCCTGGCGCACCAGTCGTGCTAGCTGGGCAGCGAACTCCGGCAGCCGCTGCGGCCCCAGCACAATGAGGGCCAGCACCAGGATGAGGACGATCTCTGGCAGGCCGATGCCGAAGAAGTTCATGCTCTCGCCGCCGCTTCCGCTAAACCGCCTCCACTCATAAGCTTACTAGGTACTTCCCAAGGTCTTGCACTTTCGGCCGCTTTCTGCCCCGAGGGCAGCCTTCGCGATCTCGGCCGAACATGCCCTAGCTCATT
This sequence comes from Chloroflexota bacterium, assembly GCA_030691665.1. Lineage (GTDB taxonomy): Bacteria > Chloroflexota > Dehalococcoidia > SM23-28-2 > SM23-28-2 > JAUYDU01. Next base: position 1,476 of record JAUYDU010000470.1, on the reverse strand, counting down.
CAGGGAATACTCTATCCAGCACTTCAAGAGCGAATCTTGCGGACACTGTCGCCGGACCGCCTCCCATTTCCATTGCCACCTCTATTGCTTCCAAGACTTCACCCTTGGTAGCATTTGCCAAGCTGGCTTGTTCGATATGCCACTGCATACACGATTCGCAGTCAACAACAACAGATATACCGACTGCGATTAGCTCTTTGGCCTTTCTGGGCAATGCTCCATCGGAGAAGGCAGCCTTCTCCATTTCAAGGAACGCCTTATATACCTTTGAATTCAAAGTCATTAGCTTGGTATGAGCGATCTTCCTCCTCTCAACGATTTCATCTATCTTGTCCATGTCCGACCGTCCTTCGTCTAGCAATTTCGCCTAGCAGCATTATAAACGAAAAAGGGGCCAGGCGCGGCTCCTAGCCCCCCACCGAGGTAGCGGTGGCCTTGCAGGCGTCCCGACCGCCTAGTCCTCGGCGATGCCGTGCTCCGTGATGTAGGTCACGGCATCCTGCACGGTGACGATCTTCTCGGCGTCCTCGTCCGATATCTCGAAGCCCTGGCCCCCACCACCGAACTCCTCCTCCAGGGACATGATCAGCTCCACCAGGTCCAGGGAATCGGCGTTGAGGTCCTCCACGAAGGAGGTGTTGGGCTTTAAGTCGGCCTCGTCGACGCCGAGCTGCTCGGCGATGATCTTTCGAACCCTTTCGAAGACGGTGGCCACAAGTGCACCTCCTAGTGCTGCCGCCTACCTAGTCGTCATCAGGCTCACCGAGCCCAAGACACCGTTGACAAACTTGGCAGAGCTTTCCCCACCAAAGGCCTTGGCCAGCTCTACCGCCTCGTTGATGGCAGCCCGTACTGGCACCCTATTATCAATTAAGATCTCGTAGATGGCAAGCCTGAGGATGTTGCGGTCGACCACCGCCACCTGCTCCAACGGCCAGGCCGGTGCCTTCTGCTGAATCACCTCGTCGATCTCCTGGCGGTGGGCCAGCACCCCTGCCACCAGCTCCCGGGCGAAGGCCGCCACGTCGGCGGGGGCCGGGCTCTCCTCCTCCAGCAGGCGCGATAGGGTGCCCTGGGGCTCGTGGCCCGTCGTATCCGATTCGTACAGGGCCTTGAGGGCGACGATGCGTGCCTTCCGCCTTTTACCTGCCATCGCTACATACCCAGCCCGCCATCCACGGCCAGCACCTGTCCCGTAACGGCCCTGGAGGAGTCCGAAGCGAAGAAGACGAAGGCTTCCGCGACTTCCTCAGCGGTAGGATACCTGCCGAGAGGGAAGCGGACATTATCGTTCTGACTTGAGGAACGGCGAAAGGCTTTCAGGGCGTCGGTCATCCTGGTCTCTGCGACAGGCAGTACGCAGTTTACAGTTATGCCGTACGGGGCCAACTCTTTGGCGGTGGTCCTGGTCAGGGCGATAATGGCCCCCTTGGCGGCGGCGTAGTCCGCTACCCCTTCTGTCGCCCGCAGGGCGGC
>JAUYDU010000419.1 GCA_030691665.1 Chloroflexota bacterium | reverse complement strand
AGACCCGGCGACCCCGGCGCCCGTATTCCTGGCGGCTGAGGGCGATCTGATCGAGGAAGCGCTGCGATGCAGGCATGGCTACGGCCCCACTGGGAGGGCCACTGCGATCTTAGTACAAGGCGGGCGGTTTATTGCAGCGAGAGCCGCGAGCAGTTCCTGAAAGCCCGCGAGCCTCCTAGCTGCTCCGTCGCCTTAGCTGGCAGCGGGCGCTTCCACGACCCTGACGCCCTGGGCGCCGAACAGCGACCAGTCGTCCCTCAGCAGAAACCACCACGCAGTTGCCCGGTGCTGCCAGCCGGCCACAGCAGCCACGAAGTTGTACAACCCGCGCGGGTATTTACCGGTGCACAGTACGCAGAGCCAGATCCACGCTATGGCGGCATACACCAAGCTGAACACCAGGAAGAACAGCACGTACGAGGCGAGGAGAGCCAGCCAGAAGAAAGGGGACACTGGGACCGCCATGAAAAACCTGAGAAGGAGCACACCACGCGAGAGAGACTGCGGGTAGTCGGCTTCGTAGCGCACCGTGTGATCTCCCGATCCAAATGGCGGGTAACGGTCCGTCATGAGCAAGGGGAAATAAGCCGACACCCTAAGGGTCCACCGCATGTAACCAACAGCAAAATCGAACAGCCCTTGCGGATACCGGCCAGTGAAAAGGATGGCCCACCAGGCGATGAACGTCGTCACGTACACGGCCACTCCGTAGAAGCTGAGCACAATCTGGTGTGGAATGATGAGCAGCCACTTGAACCATAGCAACCACCTGGACATCCGCTCTGGATAGTCGAATTCGATCCGAATGGGAACTTGCTCGAATGTCGGGACATGAGTCGCCACAGCTACCTCCTTTCCGCCCCGACACGTCGGGGTCGGCGCTAGGCCATAACTTTCGCCCAGTCTATCACAGACCGCCAGATCCACAACCCTCCCTCACCCCCCAGCAGCGCCTCGCTCGCCCGCGCTGGGTAGAGGATCACGGCGATTCGGGCTCAGCAGCCGCCGTCAGGAGGAGGTTCTCGTAGTGAACGCTGGCCAGCTCCTGCGGGCTCATACGTTTGCTAGCATCCAGCACTTCCAGGCCGATGATGTGTCCCTCGCTATCTAGATCCACGATGACGCCCTCTTCTACGTCCATGCTATCGACTGGTCGTGCATCGCGTAGCCCGACGTAGAGGGCATCGGCCTCGGGGTCATACGTTATTTTCATCGTCGTTCACTCCTCCGGCCCCTTCCGGCAACGCCTAGGCCCCCACCTTCGCCCACTCCAGCAGCGACCGCCAGATCCACAACCCCCCCTCGCCCCCCAGCAGCGCCTCGCTCGCCCGCTCCGGGTGGGGCATCATCCCCAGCACGTTGCCCCCCTCGTTGATGATGCCAGCGATGTTGTCGGCGCTGCCGTTGGGATTGGCCTCGGCCGTCGTCCGGCCGGCGGCGTCGCAGTAGCGGAACACCACCTGCCCTGCGGCCTCCAGGCGGGCCAGGGTGGCGGCGTCGGCGTGGTAGCGGCCCTCGCCGTGGCCGATGGGAATGGCCAGCACCTGACCCCGGCCACAGGCAGCGGTGAAGGGCGTATCGGCGTTCTCCACCCTCAGGTTCACCCACTGGCAGCGGTACTGGAGGCACTCGTTGCGCATCAGGGCGCCGGGCAGCAGCCCCGCCTCGCACAGGATCTGGAACCCATTGCAGATGCCGAACACCAGCTTGCCCGCCTCGGCCGCCCGCACCACCGCCTCCATCACCGGCGAGAAGCGGGCGATGGCCCCCGCCCGCAGGTAGTCGCCGTAGGAGAAGCCGCCGGGGAGGACGATGCAGTCGTAGGCCGAGAGGTCGGCCTGGCGGTGCCAGACGTAGTCCGTGGGCTGGCCCAGGATGTCGCTGAGGACGTAGTGGCAGTCGCCGTCGCTCCAGGTCCCCGGGAAGACAACTACCGCGAAGCGCATCTTACGCCGGGCGCTCTATCTCGATAGGGGGCGCCGTGCCGTCCACTGGGGCCGCCGGCACCTGCTCCAGGAACTGGGCGGCCAGGGCGGCCTTCTCTCGCTCGGTGGGAGGAGGATACTCCACCCGCGGATGGTACACCCCCCGCAGGGTGGCCCGGAACGACGCGCCGATCACCTTCAGGTCGCGCAGGGTGATATCGCAGTCCTCGAGCTGGCGCTCGGCCAGCCGCTCGGAGATCACCGCCTCCGCCAGGGCGTCGATGCGCTCCGGCGAGCGGTCGCGGCTGCTGCGCACCACCGACTCCACCGAATCAGCCAGCATGACGATGGCCGTCTCCTTGCTCTGGGGCTTAGGGCCGGCGTAGGCGAACAGGCGCGCATCCACGTCCGGCTTCTCCTGGCTGGCCTTGCGATAAAAGTAGGTCACCAGCCGAGTGCCGTGGTGCTCGCTGATGAACGCCCGCACCTTGGTGGGAAGCCTGTACTTCCTGGCCAGCTCCATGCCGGCCTTCACATGGGCGGAGATGATCCGGGCGCTGGTGTAGGGATCGAGCCTCTCGTGGGGGTTGCGGCTGTCCAACTGGTTCTCGATGTAGAAGCTGGGGCGTATCATCTTGCCGATATCGTGATAGTAGCAGCCCACCCGCACCATCAGCGAGTCAGCCCCCACCAGGTCGGCCGCCCGCTCAGCCAGGTTGCCCACCACCACGCTGTGGTGGAAGGTGCCCGGCGCCTCCGCCTGAAGCCGCCGCATCAGAGGATGGTTGAGCTGAGCCAGCTCCATAAGCTGAATGCGAGTGGTGATCCCGAACAAAAGCCCCAGGACGACAAAGGCGCCCACCGTGATGATCGCCGACAGCAGCCCGCCCAGGCCGGTGGCCAGCAGCATCCAGGGCAGGTCCACCATCTCGCGGCGGGCGTCCAGCAGCCAGAAGAGCAGCAGCCCCACGAAGGAAACGAAGGTCACCGCCCCCCCGGCCGCCAGGTAGCGGTGCACCCGCTCCGCCCGATGGACGGCGTAGATGCCCACCAGCCCCCCCAGCATGTACACCGACGCCATCTGGTAGGCCTCCAGCGGGTTGCCCGCCAGCGACGCGCGCGCATCGGGCTGGTAGAAACCGGCGAAGGTGGCCAGAAAGGCCAGGATGGCCACCACCGCCACCGCCAGGGTTGCGTCGAGAAGAGCGGCCACCACCATCGGGGCAGCCGCCACGGGCAGCATATAGGCCAGAAACCGCCGATCGTTGTCGGGCAAGGTCTGAGCGAGCAGAAGCTTGGCCGCTGCCACCCACAGCAGGATCAACAGGGCCAGCAGGAGAAGGCGAGGCAGGCTGGAGACCTCCCTGGGCTGGAAGAGGTACAGGTAGCCCCCCAGCGCCAGGCTTCCCAGGAGAGCGACCAGCACGGCGGCGGCGACGGCGTCTCCCTCCAGGTGTACGCCCACCAGGCCGCCGTCGCGAAGCTGCTCCATGGCAGAGGCGCTGATCACCTCCCCCTGGCGAACGATGACCTGCCCCTGGACCTTGATCGTCTCGGCCGCTACCTCGCTCTCCTGGACCTGGAGGGGGCCAGGGAACACGGGAAAGAGGATAAAGATGAGCGCGGACACCACGACGCCGCTGAAGATGCCGGCTCGCACGGCAGATATCCTTTTTCGAGTGCCTGGCATCGCAACCATAGAATACGCCTGCTTCACCAGCGTCTTCTCATGATAGCAGACGCGGTTCGCAAACGAAAGGATGACGCCTGCTTGGCGGCAGGCAAAGGGGGAAGGAGCCTGCCCTGAGCCGAAGCCCTGAGCGAAGCGAAGGGGCAGCGAAGGGACGCTAGGGGCGGGACAGCTCGGCCAGGAGCCCGGTGACCACCTCGTTGATCTCGCGGCCCTCGGCTCTGCCGGCGAGCTGCGCAATGAGTACAGGCATCACCTTGCCCTTGTCGGCCGGCCCCCGCGCCTCCACCTGGGAGATGACCTGGCGGGCGGCCTGGACGATCTCGTCGCGGGACATGGCAGGGGGCAGGTAAGAGAGAAGGACGGCCAGCTCTGCCTCCTCCTGGTCCACCAAATCCTGGCGGCCGCCCTTCTGGAACTGCTCGATGCTCTCGCGGTGCCTGCCCACCTCCTTGCTGATCACCTTGAGCACACCGGTGTCGTCCAGAGGCGAACCCTGAGCCACCTCGGCGTTCTTGACGGCCGCCGTCACCAGGCGTATCGCCGTCTTGCGGCGCTCGTCACTGCTGCGGATAGCTTCCTTGAGGTCGCTGGCAAGCCTGTCTTTGAGGAACATATGCGGGAAAGACCAGAGCTGCCCCGATCGCGATCGGGGCAAGCCTAGTAGCGGCGGCTGCTCCTGCTATTACTAGCAGTCCTGCTATTACTGGCAGTCCTGCTGTTATTGACGGCCCGGCCGTTCCTGCTGGTACCGCTGTTCTTACGGCTCTTGCGCAGCTTGGCGGCTCGCTTCTTCTTAAGCCTCACGCTGGGCGGCTCGTAGTGCTCCCGCCGCCGCGCCTCAGCCAGGACGCCGGTCTGCTGCACGAGCTTGCTGAATCGCTTCAAGGCTTGCTCGAAGCTCTCGTTGGGGCCGACGTTTACCTCCGGCAAGTACTCTCCCCCTCCCTTGACCAGAGTCCAATAGGCACCAGAGCCGATTCTATTTATGTCGCGCCCTAGTGTCAAGTCGAAGGCCCCAGCCCTATCTGCCGACAGCCCAGACTCTGGATTGTCTTACCGCTTCGACAAGTCGAAGCGGCACGCTGAGGCCAATCGATGCCCCCGCCTTCAGGCGGGGATCGGGAACTACCCCACCACAGGGAACCAGTTACACCCCAGCCCTATCTGCCGACAGCCCAGACCACCTGCCCGCCGATGATCGTCATCTCCGGCCGCAGGCCCAATAGCTCGTCCGGCGGGCAGGTGGTGGGATCGCCCGACAGCACCACCAGGTCGGCCACCTTGGCCGGGGCGATGCTCCCCCTCTCCCCTTCAGCGAAGGAAGCGTAGGCAGCAGCCGAAGTATACATCGCCAGCGCCTCGCCGATGGAGAGCGCTTCCTCGCCCGGCAGGAGCCGACCGCCCTGGCTGCGGCGGCCCACCGCGCCGTAGAGGCCGGGGATCACGTCGGGCGGAACCACTGGACAGTCGGAGCCAGCGGCCAACCGCACCCCCGCCCGCTGGAGCGAGCGCAGGGGATAGAGATACCCCTGCTTCTGCGGCGCCACCTGGCGCAGATAACGCTCGCCGTTGTGATACAGGAAGGCGGGCTGGCTCACCACCACCAGGCCAGCCGCCCCTATCCTGGCCGCTACCGCTGGCGGGCAGAGGCCGCAGTGCTCGATGCGATGACGGTGGTCTTGGCGCGGGAGCTGGGCCACCGCCCCAGCAAGCGCGCTCGCAGCAGCCGCCACCGCTCGCTCCTCCACCGCGTGGATGGCTACCTGCCACCCCTGGGCCTGCGCCTCCATCACCATCTCCCCCAGAGCATCCTCCTCAGGATAGATCCCCCCGCCCAACTCCTTGATGGCGATCTTCAGCGCCCCCAGCTCCAGAAAGCTGTCCTTCTCCCAGCCAGAAGCCTCCTCCCTGTGCTCGAAGCCGACCATCGCCGTCAGGCGAGGCGCCAGGTGTCCCTCCTGACGCAAACGCCGCAGTAGCTCCCACTCCGCGGGGCCGTTGCTGTGAGTGGCGTCCACCACGGACGTGACGCCCGCCGCCAGAAACCGCCCGCTGGCCAGGCCCACGGCCTGGGCCAGTTGCTCATAGCTGAGAGGCGGCACCGCTCTCTCCACCAGCTCGTTCATCTCCAGGAGCAGGCCGGTCGGCTCGCCGGTCGAGAGGTCGCGCTCCAGGCAACCGCCGCCAGGCTCCTCAGTCTCCGAGCCGATCCCACACAGGCGCAGGGCCAGACTGTTCAGCACGCAGGCGTGGCCGCTGCGGTGGATCAGACGCACCGGGTGATCAGGGGCAGCAGCGTCAAGCTCCCAGCGAGTGGGATGACGACCCTCCGCCAGATCTACCTCGCTATAGCCGACGGCCCTGATCCAGTTCCCGCCAGGAATAGCCTCGGCCTGACGGCGCAGAGCCGCCTGGATATCGGCCACAGAGGAGACGGCGGCCGGGCTGCAATCGAGGGAGAGGAGGCTGGCGGCGTAGGCCAGCACATGGCAGTGGGCATCGATGAAGCCCGGCAGCACCGCCCGGCCGCGGCAATCGACGACCTCGGTCCCGGGCCCTACGTAACGGCGGATCTCAGCGTCCGAGCCCACCGCCAGGATGCGGTCGCCCTCCACGGAGACGGCCTCCGCGGGTGGGCGCGCGGCGTCCATGGTGATGACGCGCGCATTGTGGAGGACGAGGGTAGCGGCCACGTCATGCCCCTCGTAGCTTGCCCCCCGTAGCTGCAGGGCTTATGGTCATGAACAGAATAGTTCGACACAGGGCAGGGCTGAAGCCCTGCAGCTACGACCCTGTCTGCCCTTTACTCCGTAGCTGCAGACCTTTAGGTCTGCCTGCAGAGGGCAACCAGCACTGTCGCACTATTTGGTCAATGACCAGCAGCCCTGCCAGGGACAGACCTTCAGGTCTGCCCCTACAGCAGCGTCATCTCCTTGAGGTCCGGCGGCACGATCAGCCGCGCCTCCGTCAGCGCCTGCACCTCCTCCGCCGACCAGCCGGGGGCCACCTCCCGCAGCACCAGCCCCTCGGGC
>JAUYDU010000348.1 GCA_030691665.1 Chloroflexota bacterium | reverse complement strand
ATCGAATGTGTGGAACGACGCCGGGGTGGTGATGGTGGACACGGCGGAGGGCACCATCGCCTATGCGGTGGCCATCCTCACCCAGTACAACAGCGACTACGGGGATGGGCCACCCATCGCCCGCCAGATCGCCGAGCGCATCTTCCAGCACTTCAACGAGACGTACGAGCTGGGGTACTAGGGCTTGGTCGCAGTAATTCGCCTCTAGAGCTAGATTCTTCGCTTCGCTCAGAATGACAGTAGGGGCGTGGGTCAGAATCATGCCAGGTGGTTCTGTCACCCTGAGCGCAGCGAAGGGTCTCTGGTGTACTTCATGGAAACGCGGATTCTTGCAACTACGTACTAGGGGCAGCCGTTCGGCCCTCTCCTACATCGCCCGCAGGAGGGCGATACGCTTCTCGATGGGCGGGTGGGTGGAGAAGAGGTTGTTGAGGAAGCTCTTGTGCTCGTGGAGGGGGTTGACGATGTACAGGTGGGCGGTGGCCTTGTTGGCCGCCTCCAGGGGGTCGGGGTCGGCGGCGATCTTCTCCAGGGCACGGGCTAGCCCCTCGGGGTAGCGGGTCAGGAGGGCGCCCGAAGCGTCGGCCAACAACTCGCGCTGGCGGGAGATGGCGAAGCGGATGAGCTGGGCGGCCAGGGGCGCCAGGATGATCCCCAGCAGGGCCAGGGCGTAGATGATCAGGGCGGCGGAGCCGCCGCCGCGCCCTCGATTGCTCGAGCGGCGCCCTGCTCCGAAGTAGGTCAGCCGCAGCATGAGGTCGGCCATCAACGCCACCAGACCCACCAGCACCACCACGATAGTCATCAGGCGGATGTCGTAGTTGCCGATGTGCGATAGCTCGTGGGCGATGACGCCCTCCAGCTCCAGATGGTCGAGCTTCTGGAGGAGGCCGCGGGTGACGACGACGTAGGCGTGCTGGGAGTCGCGGCCGGTGGCGAAGGCGTTGGGGGCGCTGTCCTCGATGACGTATACCTGGGGCATGGGCAGGCCGGCGCCGATGCACAGGTTCTCTACCGTGCGGAAGAGCTCGGGCTCCTCCTCCTTGGTGACCTGATGGGCGCCCGAGATGGCCAGGGTGATGCGGGTGGAGGCATAGTAGCTGAAGAGGGCGAAGATGGCCACCGGCACGAGGACGATAGGGGTGAAGACGTAGGGGAGGCCAAGAACGATGCCGATGGCGGTGGCGAAGCCGCCGACGAGCAGGAAGAACAGGAGCATCAGGAGCAGGCTGCTCCGGCGGTTCGAGCCGATGCGATCGTAGACGAGGACGGGGCCAGAGCCTTGCATGTCAGCATCCACCCAGTAGGTTGAAGCAGGGGAGTTGCTCCACGGCCCAGACACTCAGGATGATTACGCCCACCAGGATCAGTAACACGATGGCCAGCTTGAGATAGTCGACCTCGCGTTCTTTGCCCTCGCCATCCGAACCGTCCACCCCTACCGGAAGGCCTGCTTCGCCGAAGGAGGCTTCCCTGACGGGAGCTTCGGCAGGTCGCGAGGCGGCGATGGGTGCTTCTACCGGCGTCATGGGGGCGGACCTCACCACGTAACCGAATTCGTCCTGGCCGGTGATGACCCGCAGGAAGTCTCCCTCCGTCTCCAGGACCGTGATCAATGAGCCGCTCGCAAGCTGAGCCACTTGCTTTGATGCCGTATCCGGCCGCTCGTGCAGTGCCGCGCCGGGGCCGGTCAGGCGAAAGGCGACGGAAGCTCGGCTGACTTCGGCGGGCGCTTCAGCTTCGTCGGTCGGCGGTGCGGATTCTCGGCGGACAGGCGCCGGAGTAACCGTCAAACCATGGGAGCGGGCGAACTCGGATCCGGCTTCTGCGGCCGCCTGTAGCACGGACGGCGCGATGCCGCTGCCCATTCGGGCCAGCAGATCGATCCGCTCCTCGACGGACGGGTGGGAAGAGAAGATCCTATCCCACCAGGGGGCATCCCGCGGCCGGGGGTCGACGGCATAGAGGTGGGCGGTCGACCCGCTCGCCCTTAGATGCAGGCCGCTGGCGGCACCCATCTTCCCCAGCGCCCAGGCCAGCCCATCAGGATAGCGAGTGAGCAGAACGGCATCGGCGTCAGCCAGGAGCGTCCGCTGACGGGACACCATGCCGGAAATGAATCGCGCAAGGACAGGGGCGACCAAGCCGTAGTAAGGTAGCAGCCAGTAGTAGAAGAGCAGCACGAAGAGCAGAATAGCATCGTTCTCTGGTGGGTCGCTCGGCGCGATCACGATGCTAAGGGGAACGACCCAGAAGATGAGCCCTCCGTACGACAACAAGATCAAGGCCCCGGCCAGCAGGTTGAGCCTAACCAGCCCAAACAGCAGGCGGTAAAACCCCGTCACGATGGAGAGGGGAAGCCGCAGCAATACGACCCCCGCGGCCGCTACCGCGCTCAAACGGGTGTCGTAGTTGCCGATGTGCGACAGTTCGTGGGCGATGACGCCTTCCAGCTCGCGCGAATCGAGGAGACGCATCAGCCCGCGGGTGACCGCCAACGAGGCGTGCTGGGGATCAAGGCCGGTGGCGAACGCATTGGGCGCTGCCGACTCGATAATGTAGAGCTGCGGTTGGGGCAGACCGGCGCCGATGCAGAGGTTTTCCACCGTCTGGCGCAGCTTCTGTTCCTCGCCCTGACCGACCGGCTGGGCGCCGCTCAATCGGAGGACAAGCACGGCCGCGAAACGGTACTGTAGATATGCGACTAGCAGAACAACAGCCACGGCCGCGATAGTTGCCGGGAGCGTGGCTGCCAACCACTCCTCACCTTCCCAGCCAACAAGGCCGGACGCGGGCCCAACAACCCACACTTGCCAGAGTTCGGCGAGATACAGGGTTAGCCACGCTATGAAGGGAAGCGATAGGATGCCAAACAGCGCCAAGAGGAACCAGGTGGCGCGCCGGTTCGCCTCTATGCGATCATAGACGAGGACGGGCTGCCCGCTAGCCATCGCTGGCGGTTAGGTAGACGCTGGCGGTTGAGCGGCCGGCGGCCGGGCGAAGCTCACCTTCACGTCCTCGCGCACTTCCTCTTCCACGCCGAAGAACTCGAAGGGCTGAAGGTTCATCATGCGGGCCATGAACACGTTGGGGAAGATCAGGATCTTGGTGTTGAAGT
>JAUYDU010000289.1 GCA_030691665.1 Chloroflexota bacterium | reverse complement strand
GGGACTGAAGGGCCCGCTCCAGCTCCTTGACGAAGACGCCCCAGCCGCCGAACTCGGACAGGGCAACGCTGCCCTGGCGGTCGCCGGTGGTACGTATGGTCTTTACCTGGAGGACGGCCTTGCGGTGCGCCCGCTGGAGGGCCTCCAGGACCAGCTCCGTCTGGCGGAGGGCCAGGCGGCTTCCGCGGGTGCCAATAACGAAGGTTCTGGTGCCAGCCACAAGGCCTTCCTCACCGCCCCGACGGGTCGGAGCGGTAGTACGGGCGCAGCATCAGCCAGAGGCTGATCCGCCTCCGGAGGATGCTGCGCCCCTACGACCCGTCCTCTGTCAGGCCGAACAGCTCCCGCAACGGCTCAGAGTAGCGTTGTCCGTCCGGCTCCTCTCGCAGGCGGGTGATGGGCTGGTGGAGGAGCTTCTTGACGATGGCCGCCGTCATGGCCTCGATCCGCTCTCGCTCCCCCTCCGAAAGCTTGGGCAGCCGTCGCAGGGTCCTGTCTAGCTCGGCCCGACGGATGGCTTCGGCTTGCTGGCGCAGGCCGGAGATGACCGGCACAATGTCCAGCAAGCGCCACCAGGCCATGAAGCGCCCTACCTCCTCCTCGATGAGGGCCTCCACCTTGTCCACCTCCCGCTGGTGCTCCTGGCTGTCGGGTCGGCCCATTTCTTGCAGGTCGTCGATGTCGAAGAGGTGCACGCCAGGCAGGGAGCGCACGCTGGGGTCGATATCCCGGGGCACGGCGATATCGACGAACAGCAGCGGTCGCCCCTGGCGACCGGCCAGGGCGGCCTGCACCTCGCGGGGGCCGACGACGAACCGTTTGGCCCCGGTGGAGCTGATGACGATGTCGGCGGCGGCCAGAGCCTGGGCAAGCTCAGCGAAGGGGACCGCCTCGCCACCCAGCTTGGCCGCCAGGGAGCGGGCCCGCTGGTAGGTGCGATTGGTCACCAGGATCCTGGACACGCCACTCTCAGTCAGGCCCTTCACAGTCAGTTTGCCCGACTCCCCGGCGCTGATGACCAGAACCGTGCATCCATCCAGCCCGCCAAGGATCTTCCTGGCGAGAGTCACAGCCGTGGAGCCAATAGAGGCTTTGCAGCGGCCGATCTCCGTCTCGCTGCGGACTCGCTTGCCCACGCGGATGGCAGTGTGGAATAGGCGCGACAGGACGGCGTTCAGAGAACCCGCCTCGACAGCGGCCGCCAGGGCATCCCGCACCTGACCGAGGATCTGGGCCTCGCCCAGGACCATGGAATCGATGCCAGCGGCCACCCGATACAGGTGGCGCACCGCTTCCTCCTGTCGCAGCACGTAGAAGGGGGAGAGGTCAGGCGGGGCCGCCACGCCCCTGGCCGCCGCCAGAAGCTCCACCAGGGGCTGGGTGGGCCCATCGTCCTTCTCGGGGGTCAGGTAGAGCTCGGTGCGATTGCAGGTGGTCAGGATGACGCCCGCGCCCAGTCTCTGGCGAACGAGGGCGAGGGCAGCAGGCAGCTCGGCGGCGCTGAAGGCCAGCCGCTCCCGCTCCTCCAGGGGCGCCGTCCTGTAGCTGATGCCGATCGCCAGCACAAACATGATCACAGCTTAGGGCAGGAACCCTGACCTGCGGGTTGGGGCGCAGGCCAGGGTATGGAAAGGCTGAAGCCTTCCCCTACCCTATCCCTTAGCGGCCTAATGGTCATCACCAGAATAGCTTGGCCCCAAGCAGGGCTGAAGCCCTGCAGCTACGGCTCTACTCCTCTATCTCGTATCAGCCTCTGCGTGGGCCGTCAGGGCCCGCAGAAGGCGCTCCCTGGCCTGCTGCCGCTTCCCCTGGATTAGAAGCGCCCTCAGCTCCCGATCGAGGGCGGCGTTCCAGGCGGCCGGCGGCGGCTGTAGGCCCTCCCCTTTCAGCTCCTGACGCACCTCCGCCACCAGATCCAGGAGGAGATCATAGCCCTCCCCCCGGAACTCCTCCAGGTCCTCTCGCACCTTGCGGGCCAGGGCCGGGCTGCCGCCGCCGGTGGAGATGGCGATCATCAGGTCGCCGCGGCGGACCACCGAGGGCATAATGAAGTCGCAGTTCGCTGGGTCGTCCACCGCGTTCACCCAGACGCCTCGCTGGCGGGCCTCCTGGGCCACCGCATCGTTCACCGCTCTATCGTCGCTGGCCACGATAGCCAGGATGAAGCCAGCCAGGTCGCCGGGCGCGTAGCCGCGGGCGATGTGCTGGATGCGACCCTGCTGGCGCAGGGCCACCAGCCCGGCGGTGAGCCGGGGACTGACGACGGTCACCTGGGCGTCTGCGGCCAGTAGCCCTTCCACCTTGCGTTGAGCTACGGCGCCACCGCCCACCACCAGGCAGGGCCGGTCGGCTATCTCCAAGAAGATGGGATAGAAGCCCATGGCCCCCCTGATACCCCTCAGGGAAGGGCCTGCGGCTCGGCGGGAGGCTGGAAGTCGGCGTCCGAAACCGAACCGGAGTAGTCGGTAGCCTCTACAACGGTAGCGTCGGCGCCAGGCCCCTTCGCCTGCGAGTAGAGCGGGATGCCGTCCCCGTTGAGGCAAAGCTCGGTTTCATCAGGCAGGTCGGTCTGCCCTGGCTTGGGCCGCATGAGGAAGCAATCGGTGCTCTGTCCGGCGATCTTGCGGCCATCGGTCTTGCTGACGTCGTACTTCTGGACTTCCTGTTCGTCGACAGCAGTGGAGGGCTCTTCGAACGCCTGGCCAGCGGGAAACTTCGTGCAGGTCCACTCGCCGGCCGTCTTGCTGCAAGTGATGCTATCCCCGTTGGTGGAGATGAAACGGCCCTCGGTGGGCTCTGTCTGGCCGGGAATGGTGGAGGTGCTATCGAAGCGGCTCTTGGGCGGCTTCGAGTAGATAGCCATAGTCCCCTCGGAGCTTTCGCCCTGAGTGGTGGACGATATCTTATAGGTCGCCTTGTAGATCGCCTCGGTGCCCTTGCTGGCCAGCGTGTACAGGTCCTTGGCAGCCCCCGTCAGAGACGAGGCCGCCGGGGTGCCGGTTGCCCGGGCCGCCGGCGAAGCCGCCGCCGTGCCTGTCGCCCGCGCGCTCGGCGTGGGGCTGGCCTTCTCCTCCCCTCCTCCACCACAGGCGCTCGTGAGCAAAACCACCCCCACCGCCACCACCAGTCCCAGGAGTAGTACCGCGGCCTTACGCATCAGGCGTTTCTCCTTTCCTTTCGAACAAGGAGCACGCAACAGAGATCAACATCTAGGCGGCCCCCGGCCGTCGTTCCGTGACCCTTGTTTCTCGTTCCTCCGCTATTCCTAGTTCATCCTCCGTCAGGTAGCAGGCCGGGTCCTCGGCCCACATATCGCCGTAGTAGGACCAGGCCCGCACCCGCAGGTTGCCATTGCAGATGTCGAAGTAGGAGCAGCGCGAGCACTTGCCCTTGATATGCCCCCGGCGATTCTTGAGGACGGCCATCACCGGGTCGCTAGTATCCGTCCAGATCTGGCTGAAGGGGCGCTCCCGCACGTTGCCGAAGGAGTAGCTCGACCAGAACTGGTCGGCGTGGACGTTGCCCAGGTTGTCGATGTCGCCCACGGCCACCCCCGACTGATTGCCGCCGTTCCAGCGCAGCATCTGGAGGGTCTCGGCCGCCCGCTCGGGCTGCTCTTCCTTCATCCTCAGGTAGAGGTAGACGCCATCGGTGTGATTGTCGACGGTCAGGATATCCTTGGCGATGCCGCGGCGGTGGAAGTCTTCCGTCCAGCGAAAGATGTTGTCCACGGCAGCGCGGGTCTCCTCGTGAGAGAGGTCGTAGCGCTGGATGCGCTCGCCGCGGCCGGCGTAGGCCAGATGATAGAAGCAGGCGCGGGGGATATTCTCCTCCTCGATCAGGCGGAAGAGCTCGTCCAGGTGCTGGTGATTGAAGGCGGTGAGGGTGACGCGGATACCGACGCGGAGGCCAGCGTCGGTGCAGGCGCGAATGCCGTTCAGGGTGTCCTGGAAGGCCCCCCTCTTGCCGCGAAACTTGTCGTGGACCTGCTCCGGCCCGTCGATGCTGACCCCCACATAGGAGAGGCCGAGGTCGCGCATCTCCTCGGCCAGGGAAGGGGTGTTGAGGGTGCCATTGGTGGAGATGACGGCGCGGATCCCCCGCTCCTGAGCGTAGGCGATGAGGGCAAACAGATCGGGCCGCAACAGAGGCTCGCCCCCAGAGAACAGGATGACCGGCACGCCGAACTGGGCGAGGTCGTCGATGACCCGCTGGCACTCCTCGGTGGTCAGCTCGCCGGGGTAGTCCTGGTCGTGGGAGTCGCTGTAGCAGTGGGCGCAGAACAGATTGCAGCGGCGGATCAGGTTCCACACCACGACTGGCTTCTTGTCGGCGGAGTAGTGGAGGAGGTGAGGGGGCAGGCGGTCGCTCTGGCGACCGAACCGCAAGGCATCTCCGGGAGTGGCCGTCCCGCACAGGAGGCGCGTGACCCCTAGCATCCCCTTCCTCTCTAGCGTTCCTTGGCCGGAGCAGCCAGCGGGGGTGGCACCTGGGCGTGGGCTTCGGTTATGGCCAGAAGAACGTGATCGGCCAGGCCAGCCAGGAGCTCCCAGACCTCCACCGTTTCATCCGCCGACAGATTGCTGCGGTGGGCCAGCTCTATGGCGGCGTCATCGAGCCCTTTGCGGAAGAAGGTGAAGGCCTCGACGGCATCTCTCATGGACAGACCTCTTTCGGCGGCCTCTTTTCCGTATTCGTGGCCGATCTGGCGAGCCTCCTCAAGGAGACGAGAGCGACGGTTTCCCCGAGCCAGATACTCGGAGACCAGGTTCACCAATCGCCGACCGAGGGCCCGCATGTTGTCGTGGCGGTCCTCTCCGAGGCTGGTGTACCACTGAGACTGGTGGCTCTTGCCTCTCTGAAGGCGACGGCGGATGCGCACCAGGGCGAGATGGCCGAGGGAGCCGTAGGTCGCGGGACCCGGCCGTCCTTGACCGGCCATGAGGGCCCGTAGGTCATCCTCGGCGAAGCGACGATGGCCGCCGGGGGTGCGGAAGGAGCGGATGTGGCCGGCGTCGGCCCAGCGGCGCAGGGTGGACTCGTTCACCCCCAGCAGGCTACAGGCCCGACTGAGGTTGATCCAGCGAGTGGGACGGCTCTGGGCTTCTGTCCCCTCTAAGACAGGCCTATCTCGCACCCATAAACCTCCACAAATATTAGGAAATCTATCGCCAATTCTGGGTGGCGAGGTAGATTGTATGATTGGCAAGCCTCGGTGTCAACCACTGTAAGTTATATTTTGCAGCATTTTCAGCACTTAAGGCAATCTCTGAAAGAATTCGGTAGCGTCTCATCGATTCATGACGTATTTCGTAGGTCGGGGCCCCAGCCCCGACCGCAGTTCCCGGTGAGGGGCAGGGCTGGGGCCCTGCCCTACATCATGAACAAATGGAACGCCGCCAAGGATTCGCCACTGGTTCTCCGTCGGTGGGTATCTAAATCGACACTCCGGGATAAATCCCGCGGCACCATCTTTCGATTCTGGGAAGACGTGGGTATAAGGTCATTAATGAACTAGTGACGCTAAGCGCGGAGTGATGTAGCGGAGGCCTTCAGGCCTCCATGACATGGGGTGGAAGCCTCAAGGCTTCCGCTACATGGCTGGAGGGTCTAGGTGCGCTGCAATCGTAGCCGA
>JAUYDU010000219.1 GCA_030691665.1 Chloroflexota bacterium | reverse complement strand
GCCCCGGTCACGATCACCGTGCTGCCACGCCACCTACACTTCCTCTTCCAGCGCTTCGTATGCTGCTCTGACCTCGTCGACGGATGCGCCATCCTCCAGGGTGCTCACGTCGCCGATGGGCACCTCGCTGGCCACTGCCTTGAGGACCCGGCGCATGATCTTGCCACTGCGGGTCTTGGGCAGCTTCCCGACGAAGAAGATGCGTTCTGGGGTGGCGATGGGCCCGACCATCTTGCGGATCTGACCAACGATCTCCTTTGTCAAGGCAGGCGAGGCCTCAAAGCCTTCCTTTAGGATGACGAACATGACGATCGTGTCGCCCTTCACCGGGTCGGGTTTGCTAACCGCCGCGCTTTCGGCGACAGCGGGGTGGGAGATGGCGGCATTTTCCAGCTCCAGTGTCCCCAGGCGGTGTCCCGCTACCTTGATGACTTCGTCGGCCCTGCCCAGGAGCCAGAAGTAGCCCTCCTCATCCTTGACGGCGTAATCGCCGGTGTAGTAGGCACCCGGAAATCGCTTCCAGTACGCCTCCTGATACCTCTCGGGGTTGCCGTGGATCGTCAGGAGCATCCCGGGCCAGGGTTTCCTGATAATCAGGAGTCCCTTCTCTCCGGCTTTGGCAGGCTGACCACTCTCGTCGACCACGGCGGCATCGATGCCTGGCAGAGGGAAGCCGGCTGAGCCCGGCTTCAGGGGCAGCAGCTCTATGCCGGGGGCGTGGGAGATCATCGTCCCGCCCGTCTCCGTCTGCCACCAGGTGTCCACGATTGGGCAGCGCTCTCCACCGATGTGGCGATAGTACCAAAGCCACGCTTCGGGATTGATGGGCTCTCCCACCGTCCCCAGCAACTCCAGGCTGCTCAGGTCACGTCTTGCTGGCCACTCCTCGCCGTGCGCCATGAACATGCGGATGGCTGTCGGTGAGGTGTAGAAGGTGGTGACCCCGTACTTCTCGATGATATCCCACCATCTATCCAGGGTAGGATAGTCGGGGGCCCCCTCATACATCACGATGGCTGCCCCGTGGGCCAGGGGAGCGTAGACGATGGAGCTGTGACCGGTGACCCAACCGACGTCTGCGGTGCACCAGTACACGGACTCCTCTTTGATGTCGAAGACCCACTGGTAGGTCGAGTAGTTGAAGACTAGGTAGCCGCCCGTGCTGTGAACGATGCCCTTGGGCTTTCCCGTCGTGCCGGAGGTGTACAGGATATAGAGGGGGTGGGTGGACTCCACCGGCTCGACACTGACTGATGCCTCGGCGTCCTCCAGCAGGTGGTGATACCAGAAGTCCCTTCCGCGCCGCATGTTGACCGCGATGCCTGCCCGGTTGACGACCACGGTCTTCTCTACTCCGGGCGTGAGCTCTAGCGCCTCATCAGCCATATTCTTGAGGGGCATGGGCGTCCCTCTACGGAACCCGCCATCGGCAGTGACCAGAAGCTTCGCCCCGATGTCGTTTATCCGGTCGGCCAGGGCCCGGGGACTGAAGCCGGAAAAGACGACCGTATGAGTGGCCCCAATTCTGCCGCAGGCAAGCATGAAAATGGGGAGCTCCGGAATCATCGGCAGGTAGAGGGCTACCGTGTCCCCTTTGCCCACGCCGAGGTTCTTCAACACCGACGCGCACCGGTTGACCTCTCGGTAGAGGGTCGAGTAGCTCAGAACCCGGGTGTCTCCCGGCTCTCCTTCCCAGTAGATCGCCACCTTGCTCTTGCGCCAGGTCTTGATATGACGGTCAACGCAGAGGTGGCAGGCATTGAGCTCCCCGCCGACAAACCATCTGGCGAAGGGCGGAGACCAGTCCAGAACCTTGTCCCAGGTCCGGAACCAGTCCAGCTTACGCGCCTCTTCTGCCCAAAAGCCTTCGGGGTCCCGGAGCGACCTGTCATAGACCTCGAAATATCTCTTCAGCGGCCAGTACTTGGGCTCCTGAGGGGCAGAGCCAGTCATTTCCAATCACCTCCGGGATGCAGTCTACCACCATGACCCCAGCGGGGCGATGGCCTCAGCCGTGGGTATGAGAGATGGGGGCGCCTGCCGCGACCTGGCGGGCAGGACTGGGGCCCTGCCCTACGTCCACTGGGCGGGGGAGGTGCTTGCGTCCGCCGCTTCCCGATCATATCTTTGCTGTTGGCACCTTCGGGGGCGAATGGCACAAGGAGGAAGGCGATGGCTTACCAGCAGATACTATTCGAGAAGCGGGAGCGGGTGGGGGTGATCACCCTCAACCGGCCGGAGCGATTGAATGCCTGGACCTGGACCATGGCCGGCGAGATCCGCGACGCCATCGAGGACTGCAACAACGACCCGGGCATCGGGGCCGTGGTCATCACCGGGGCCGGCCGCGGCTACTGCTCGGGGGCCGATATGGGGGGCTTCGACGCCAGCATCAAGGAGCGGGAGGCCGCCACAGACGCCGAGAAGCAGCGCTATCAGCGAAACGCCAGCGAGGAGCGGGAGACCTTCATCAGGTTCATCCGCCGCTCCAAGCCCATCGTCTGTGCCATCAACGGTCCGGCTGTCGGGGTCGGCCTGACCCATACCCTGGCCTGCGACATCAGGATCGCCTCCGACCGCGCTCGTTTCGGGATGGTGTTCGTGCGGGTAGGGCTCACCCCGGAGGCTTGCAGCACCTACTACCTGGCCCAGATCGTTGGCCTGGGCCAGGCGGCCGAGCTCATCCTCAGCGGGCGGATCATCGACGCCGAAGAGGCAGGGCGCATCGGGCTGGTGAACCGGGTGGTGCCCCACGACTCGCTGATGGACGAGGCGATGAAGGTGGCGGCGGAGATCGCCGCCAATCCCATCCGGCAGGTGCGGGCGGCCAAGGACATGCTGGTGCGCAACGCCGTGGAATCGGACATCGACCGGGTGCACGACCTGGAGTTCCACTACTTCCAGGAGGCCGCCGCCAGCTCGGAGCATCGGGAAGCCGTGCGAGCCTTCCTGGAGAAGCGGCCCGCTCGCTTCCACTAGGGTCGCTCGCTTCCCTGGGGGAGATTCGATATGCCGCACGTTCCGGTCAACGGGATCAACATCTACTACGAGGTGCACGGCCAGGGCCAACCGGTTTTCCTCATCGCCGGCCTGGGGGCCGCCCACACCCTGTGGGAGCTACAAGTGCGGTCTTTCGCCCGCGACCGGCGGGTGGTGGCGTTCGACAATCGGGGTGCCGGACCACGTGATCCTCGGCCACGGGAGGCACGTCAGCCTGAAAGAACGAGGGGCGCTGTGACCGGTAAATC
>JAUYDU010000196.1 GCA_030691665.1 Chloroflexota bacterium | reverse complement strand
CCAAGGTCTACATCATCCAGAACGATTCGCCCAACGCCTTCGCCACCGGCCGTAACCCCAAGCATTCGGCGGTGGCTGCCACCACCGGCATCATGCGCATACTGAACGATGATGAGCTGAAGGGCGTGCTGGCCCACGAGCTGGGCCATATCAGGAACCGCGACATTCTAGTTAGCACCATCGTGGCCACGGTCGCTGGCGCCATCATGTTCCTGGCGATGATCGCTCGCTGGAGCCTGTTCTTCGGCGGCTTCGGCAGGTCGCGCAACGGGAACAGCGGCCTGATAGGGCTGGCCCTGTGGCTGGTGATCATCATCGTGGCGCCCATCGCTGCCATGATGGTCCGCATGGCGATATCGCGAGGGCGCGAGTACGGCGCGGACGAGGCTGGCGGTCGCATCTCTGGGCGGCCCCTGGCCCTGGCCAGCGCCTTGCGCAAGCTGGAAATGGGCGCCCAGATGCGGCCGATGCAGGTCAACGAGTCGACGGCCCATCTCTACATCGTCAACCCGCTGCGGTCCGACTTTGTGGGCAAACTGTTCAGCAGCCACCCGCCCATCGAGGACAGGATAGCCCGCCTGGAGCGCCAGGCCCAGAGCATGGGCGTCTGGGGGTAAGTTTCTCCGATAGGCGAACGGCCGTAAGACACCCGCGAATAGCGCCGAGAGGGGCGCTATCCGCTTTCTGTCTGCGGCAGGAAGGGAGGGCGACATGGCGGAGGAGACGAAGGAGCCGGGGGCCGGGCAGGAAGAGGCTCAGGTCGAGCCGGAGCAGCCCCTGGCCCAGCGGGCGCAGGCCGAGGCCGGGCCGTGGCCGCCGCCGCGAAGAGGGGGGTTGCCCTCCCACATTGTTTGGGCCATCGCATCGGCTATCGTGCTGGTGGTGTTTGCGCCTGGCCTGTTTGCGGCTGGCTTCTTCACCAACGAGCTGGTGGGCGATGACGGCGGGTCGGCAGCGATCGTCGCCCAGCCGACTGCTACCCAGCCGACGGCCGGCCAGCCGCAGGCCACGCCGCCGCCAGCGGCAGTGGCGGCCAGCGCCGACGATGACCCGTACTGGGGGCCGGTGGATGCGCCGGTGACCGTCATCGAGTTCAGCGACTTCCAGTGCCCCTTCTGTAGCCGCTTCTGGGAGCAGACCCTGCCCCAGATAAAGCAAACCTATGAGGGCAAGGTGAAGTTCGTCTACCGCGACTTCCCCCTTGCCCGTATGCACGAGTACGCCCAAAAGGCGGCCGAGGCCAGCGAATGCGCTGACGACCAGGGCAAGTACTGGGAATACCACGACCTGCTATTCCAGAACTTCACAAACCTCACCCAGCAGCTCGGTGCCCAAGGTTTGGACGGCGTGCTGAGCACGTTCAAAGGCTACGCCAGCCAGTTGGGCCTGGACACCGCTGCCTTCAACGACTGCCTGGACTCCGGCAAGTACGCCTCGGAGGTGGAGAAGGACTACAACGATGGCGTCGCCGCCGGCGTCACTGGCACACCCAGCTTCTTCATCAACGGGGTGAACGTGTCGGGAGCCCAGCCGCTTGCCAGCTTCAAGACGATCATCGACGCTGCCCTGCAAAAGGCGGAGGGCGGCTGAGTCGGCCCCGAGTGCCCGGGCGGAGCCGCGGGAGGGTGAGGAGAACGGAGAACATAGAACATAGAACATAGAACATAGAACATAGAACATAGAACATAGAACATAGAACATAGAACATAGAACATAGAACATAGGAACGAGGGATTGGAGGTTCTACGTTCTGCTCCCGTGCAGGCCCAGCTCGTCAGCCGCTTCCTTCGTGGGTGAATCTTCCACCCCCGCCTGAAGGCGGGGGCATGCGCGGCGCCGTTGATGCCGCACCCTTCAGGGTGCGGTCGCGCGACCACCGCCGCAGGCCGGGAAACGAACGCGCCTCTCGATCAAGGCAGTCGATTAGCCTCCAGTCCCCCGCAACCCCAGCTCGCCGGCGATCTCTTTCATCGCCTCGATGACCAAGGCGATGTGCTCGTCCAGGTCCACCCCCAGGTCTTGCGCCCCCTTGACGATATCATCGCGGTTCACCGAGCGGGCAAAGGCCTTGTCCTTCATCTTCTTGCGCACCGAACGAGCGTCCACTTCGTCCAGGCTCTTGCTCGGTTTGACCAGGGCCACGGCGGTGATCAGGCCCGTCAGCTCGTCCACGGCGTAGATGGCCTTGTCCATGAGGGTCTTCCGCTCCAGGCCCAGGTGATCGGCGTGGCACATGACGGCGTAGACGATGTCCTCCGGGTAGCCGCGTTCCCGCAGGATCTTCGCCCCCTCCACGGGGTGCTTGTCGGCGGTGGGGTGTATCTCGTAGTCGAAGTCGTGGAGGAGGCCGACGATGGCCCACTTCTCCTCGTCCTCTCCGTAGTGGCGGGCGTAGGCGCGCATCGCCGCCTCCACCGCCAGGCCGTGCTTGCGCAGGCCCTGGCTCTGGGTGTACTCGCAGAGGAGGGCCCAAGCATCGTCTCGGTTCATGACGCTCCTTTCAGCCGCGGTTGCTCCCATCATAGAAGGGCGCGGAACTAGGGGCAACGGAGCCGGGCTTGGCAGCGACGGCTGGGTAACTGGTTGATTCTTGGTGGGAGAGAGCTTCACGACCGCCCCGTAATGGTCATCAAGAGAATAACTTCACATCCCACCCGTAGGGGCGGAGCTTCAG
>JAUYDU010000194.1 GCA_030691665.1 Chloroflexota bacterium | reverse complement strand
GAAGACGTCGGGCCAGACGGTCACCTCCACGCTCCCCGATAGGTCCTCGATCTCGGCTGCCAGGAAGGGGCGGCCGTCGCGGGTGAGGATCTGGCGGGTGGAGGTGACGATGCCGGCGATCAGCAGCTCCCGCCCAGCCATCTCCAGGGAGAGCGCGCTGCACATGGCAGTCACCCGGGACGCCAGGGCGGCCGCCGCTCGGCCAAAGGGGTGCTCCGAAACATAGACGCCGAGAAGCTCCTTCTCCCAGGAGAGCTGCGTGGCCAGGGGCACCTCTGCCTCCTCCAGCTTCAGGCTGGGCCCGGAAGAGGCCTCCCCAAACAAGTCGAAAAGGGTGGCCTGGCCGGACTCCCGCAGCTTCTGGGTCCGCTGGGCTAGAGCGATGAGGCGATCCAGGTTGGCCAGGAGAGTGCCCCGGTCGCCCAGGCCGTCGAAGGCGCCGGCCTTGATCATGCTCTCCAGAGCCCGCTTGTTGAGGTGGTGGCAGTCGACGCGCTGACAGAAGTCCTCGATGGAGGCGAAGGAGAGGCCGGCGTCGCGGGCCTCGATGATCCCCGCGACGATGCCCGTTCCCACGTTCTTGATGTTGGCCAGCCCGAAACGAATAGCCAGGTGCCCGTCGTCCTGCTCCAGGGCGAAGTTGACGCGGCTGCGGTTGACGTTGGGGGGCAGGACCTTGATCCCCAGGCGGGCGCACTCGGCGTAGACCTCGGCCACCCGTTGGGCGGCGCCTGCGGGGTGATGTTCGGCCAGCATGAGGACGGCCGTCATGTACTCGGCGGGGTAGTTGGCCTTGAGGTAGGCCGTCTGGTAGGCGATGGTGGCGTAGGAGACAGCGTGGGCTTTGTTGAAGGCGTAGCCGGCGAACGGCTCGATGAGGTTGAAGATCTGGTCGGCCTGGGCCTGGCGGTAGCCCTTGGCCTTGGCTCCGGCCAGAAAGCGCTCCCTCTCGGCCCGCATCACCGTGGGGATCTTCTTGCCCATTGCCTTGCGCATGACGTCGGCCTCGCCCAGGGCGTAGTCGGCGAACTTCTGGGCGATGAGGAGCACCTGATCCTGATAGACGATGACGCCATACGTCTCGTCGAGGATATCCGCCAGGTCGGTGTGGGGGTAGCGGATCGCCTCCCGGCCGTGCTTGGCCCTGATGTATGTGGGGATGTGCTGCATGGGGCCCGGGCGGTAGAGGGCCACCATGGCCGCCAGGTCTTTGATGGCCGTGGGCTTCAGCTCCTGGATGTAGCGGCGCATCCCCGTGCTCTCTAGCTGGAACACCCCGAAGGTCTCGCCGGCCGAGAGCATGACGTACGTTCTGGCATCGCTGTCGGGCAGAGCCTTGAGGTCGATGTTCACGCCGCGCGTCTCGCGGATGATCTCCACCGCCTTGCCGAGAATCGTCAGGTTGGCCAGGCCCAGGAAGTCCATCTTCAACAGGCCGATGTCGGCCACAGCGTCCATGGCGTACTGGGTGGTGGGGATGGAAGCGCCGTCGCCGTGGGCGGGTCGCTGCAAAGGGAGAAAGTGGACCAGCGGCTCGGGGGCGATGACGACGCCAGCGGCGTGCGTGCTAGCGTGGCGGGCGATCCCCTCCAGTTGTTTGGCCGTGTCCACCAGCCGGGCCACCTGCTCATCGGCCTCGTAGATGGTGCGGAGTTCGGCGCCTCCCTCCAGGGCGCGGTCGATGGTTATATTGAGGGCGGAGGGCACCAGACGAGCCACCCGGTCTACATCGGCGTAGGTCATGCCCAGGGCGCGGCCGACATCGCGGATGGCCGCCTTGGCCCCCATGGTGCCGAAGGTGATGATCTGAGCCACCCGGTCGTGGCCGTACTTCTCAGCGGCGTAGCGGATCATCTCGTCGCGGCGGTCCTCGGCGAAGTCGAGGTCCACGTCGGGCATCTCCCGCCGCTCCACGTTCAGGAAGCGCTCGAACACCAGGCGATACTCCAGGGGATCGATGTCGGTGACGCCCAGGCAGTAGAGGATGAGGCTGGCGGCGGCCGAACCCCTTACGGCCATGAGGATGCCCCGCTCCCGGGCGAACTGGGCGAAGTCGTGCACCACCAGGATGTAGTGGGTGAAGCCGGTCTGGCGGACTACCGACAGCTCGTGCTCCAGACGGCTGCGGGGCTCCTCGGAGCAGTTGGGGTAGCGCCGGGCGAGGCTCTCGTGACAGAGCTGGACCAGATAGTCGTCGGCGGAGATGCCTGGGGGCACGTCGGCCTCCGGCAGGTGCGGCTGGCCGAACTCTAGCTCCAGGTCACACATCTGGGCGATGCGCCAGGTGTTGTCGATGGCCTCCGGCACCTCGGCGAAGAGTTGGCGCATCTCCTCCTCGGACTTGAGGTAGTAGGAATCGGCATCGCCCGCCAGGCGCATCCGCCGCTCGTCCAGGATGGAGGTGTTGGTGCCGACGCAGAGGAGGATGTCATGGATGGGCGCGTCCTGGCGATGGACGAAGTGGATGTCGTTGGTGGCCACCAGGGGCAAGTCCATCTCTCGCGACAGGCGCACCAGCTTCTCGTTCAGTTTGGTGAGCTCGGGGATGTTGTGCTCCTGGAGCTCCAGGTAGAACTCGCCGAAGACCTCCCGATGCCAGCGTGCGGCCTCGACCGCTTCCTCCCAGCGATCGGCAGCCAGCAGGCGCGCTATCTCCCCGCTCTGACAACCGGACAGGGCGATGATCCCCTCATGGTGTTGCTGAAGCAACTCCTTGTCCAGGCGCGGCTTGTAGTAATGACCCTCCAGGTGGGCCTTGGTGACCAGAACCAGGAGGTTGCGATAGCCGGTCAGGTCCCTGGCCAGAAGAGTGATGTGGTGGGGCTGCTTATCGGCGGGCTCGCGAGAGTGGCGGGAGTTCCGGGCTACGTAGGCCTCGACGCCGATGATGGGCTTCAGGCCGTGGGCGTGCGCTTCCTTGTAGAACTGGATGGCGCCGTAGAGGACGCCGTGGTCGGTGAGGGCGATGGCCTCCTGGCCCAGTTCCCGCGCCCGCTCCATGAGCTGGGGGATGCGGGCCAGGCCGTCCAGGAGGCTGTACTCGGTGTGAAGGTGAAGGTGAGTGAACATGGCTAAACGGACTCGTCGATGGGTCTATCTTCTAAAAGGTTGAGCAGTGCTTGCATCGCTTCATGGACACTGCCATAGGAGCGAAGTATGAATTCGTCATGCGTCGTCTTCAGCAAGACTTCGATGCTGGCAACACGGCGCTGAATCGCAGTCAAGTCCGTGTCCAGTGTATTCGTGACCGATTGGCGTAGCTCGGCGATTAGCCCCGTGGTCTGCACGATATCATCTGCGATAGAGGCTAATTGCTCGTTGGTTAAGTCTTGGAACCTTTCCCAGGATGCGGCCGGAGTATCCGAATCGCCCTCTTCCCAGTCGAACTCCACACCCCGCCGCTGAAGCGCGTCGGCGATTGTTGCGAAGGCGACACGATGAACCTCCACGCCGAAGCTGCGGATGAGCGCTATAGAGGGAGCAGACCAGCGGCCAGTCAATATTGCTATTGACTTTCTTATGGATGGGAATGTCTTACGGAGATTGTAATGAGCTGTACACAGCCAACTACCCTTGTCCCGGTTGTGCTTTGTATACCGGATGTACTTGGGATCGACAATGATGACCGGCCGATCTTCAGTATCTGCGATGACACAATCGATCTGATAGCTGTTGCCGCTTCCGTTCTCAAGGCTCTTGGCTTCGATCGTGTATCCGCGCTCTTCGACCATAGAGCGCAGACCCTCGCGAATTGACTCCTCAATGAGGTTACCGACCGCCTGTCCCAGGGCGGCCGCAGGATTGGCCATATCCTACTTCCCTATCGTTACAATGCTCTCCCGAAGCGCAACTTTGTGTCGCTGAGTGTTTGCGGACCACTTGTCCCCACGCCTCCGTAGCATCTCCACTTGGTAAGCCTTGAAACCGCAGCACAGGGCCAACTCGGCTATGACGAAGTCTGTTGGAATATAGACACCGTAGGGAGCCGAATCCCCCAAAACCAGAATGAAGTCGCTCCCTTGCTTCAGGACACGATACACCTGCTGTAGTACTTGGAAGATGTCGTTGAAGTACCCTGCCACCATGATGTCGTAGTTCTTTTTCCCACCCTTGGTCAGACGTACTTGGCTGAGCTCTCTTATGACGGTTGAGAGTCGTTCGTAAACTCGGGGCGAGGCCTCCCGAATTTCGTCACTGAGCGAAGTCTGTCGATCACTCGTTCTGGTCACTTGAGTGGTCGCGGCCATCATTAGCTTATCGCGGACTTGCTCGGTAATATCGCTCCAGCTTGAGGCCCAGCCAAAGAAGTAGAGTTCTAAGCGAGTTCTGTCTGCGTAGTCGTAGTTGTTCAGGTACGGGGGGGACGTGACGACGAGGTCAACAAATTCCTGCTTAACTCCGGGAAACGGCTGGCGCGCGTCGCCAAGTATGAGGGTGTGGGTTGTCTTGATAGAGGGGCTCGTTGACCGAACGTAAATCAGGTCTTCGTACATTGATTGCACCTGCTTCTTGAACTCTGTGAAGGCATCGCGCTTAACGGTCTTGCTGTGATATTTCGACGGCGCAATGTACGGCCATCCGGTACCCGCCGATGCAACGATGCGAAGTGTGGAAGTAAGCGCTAGGTTTAGGAAGTCCCTGATCTCGGGCACGCCGCGTAATTCAGCTATAGACTCTCTTATGGCTAGGAGCTTTGGTAGGTTGTCGTTCGAGAAGCACTTGACTACCAAATCAGGGAATTCCCCAGCGTCAATTCGGGCCGAGAGAGCGTCCAGATCCGCAGCTGCAGATCTCTTATGGCTATCGGCTATAGCCTCTCTAAGGGCGTCGTAGTCGTAATCCCAGAATAGTTTTGTGCTCGTCACCCAGTGGACAAATGGATGGGCTTCGATACCGATAGAATTTACGCCTTTCTCTTTTGCCGTCAGGGATGTTGTTCCACAGCCAACAAACGGGTCAAGAATCGTTGAGCGCGCACCAAGACTATATTCTTCGATTTTTGACTCAACCAGGCGGTAGGAAAAGCCTGCCGGATACATGAACCAGCGATGGATAGGGGCTCGCACGCTATCTTTGAAGGAGCCGTAGTCGGCTTGTGCTTCAGCTACCCTGAGATCCTTGTAATCGAGCATGGCAGAACTTAGGCTAAGGGGAGTAGACAGTTAACTTCTTGCTTCGGCCTCAATATTAAGCGAAGCTCGCGACTCCCACAAGAGATCGCAACAACAATTTCCCCGAGAATTCTTGGGCAGGGTGCCAGCTTGCCTTCTATTCTGCTTGCGGTTCGGCCTGTCGTTCTACTAGACGACCATCGGGGGCGGCCCCGCCCAGAGGCCGCCGTCCACGGGTAGGGCCACGCCGGTGACGAAGGACGCCTCGTCCGAGGCCAGGAAGAGGACGGCCGCCGCCACCTCCTCCGGCCGGCCGATGCGGCCCATGGGGTGGGCCTCGCCGGCCACCTGCACAAAGGCTGCCTTGTTCAGGCCCTGCTCGGCCAGGCCGCGGTCCAGCATGCCGGTGTCGATGATGCCCGGGCAGACGCAGTTCACACGCACGTTCATCTTGGCGAACTCCACCGCCGTGGCCTTGGTGAGCTGCACCACGCCGCCCTTGGAGGCACAGTAGGTGTCGTAGGTGGCGAAGCCGCGCAGTCCGGCGATGGACGCCGTGTTGACGATGGCGCCGCCGCCCTGCTTGATCATCTGGGGGATGCCGTACTTGAGGCCCAGGTAGACCCCCTTGAGGTTGACGTCGATCAGGCGGTCCCACATCTCCTCCGGCACCTGGGTTATCGGCAGGAGGAAGATGATGCCGGCGTTGTTGACCAGCACGTCCAGGCGGCCGAAGCGCTCCACCGTCGTCTGCACCATCCGCTCGACGTCGGCAGCCACCGAGACGTCGGCCTGGAGGGAGTCGGCGTGGCCGCCGGCGTCGGCGATCTGGCGGGCGGTAGCCTGGGCCGTCTCGGCGTCGATGTCGACCGACATCACCTTGGCCCCCTCGCGCCCGAAGAGGAGGGCGGTCGCTTTGCCGATGCCCGAACCAGAGCCAGTGACGAGAGCTACCTTGTCCTTGAGTCGCACAGCATGCCTCCTTCTGGGGCTATCATCTAGCAATCCAAGACCGGCGGGAGTTCGGATGGTATACTCGGTGCTTGGCGAGCAGCGGCACCAAGATTATAGTTCCGCTGGCTTGTTGTCAACCGATAGGAGCAGCGGTAACCGGTTCGCCATTGGTGGGTTAAGTCTCGACCCCCGCCTGATGGTCATCAACAAAATAAATCCCCCTGCGGACCTGCCTGCCGGCAGGCAGGTCCGCAGCTTTGGCCGAAGCCGCGGGTTTTAACCCGCGGAGAGAAATCAAATAGTTTATGGCCATAAGGCGGGGGCATCGATTGGTCTGAGCATGCCGCCCCGTTTACGGGGCGGTGAGGAGGAACAAACCCACCGAGCATAACCCAGCAGGAGCAAGTCACATGAGCAACGTGAAGTTCGGGGTAACCATCTGGCCCCTGCCCCTGGAGCAGGCGGAGCGAGTGGAGGAGCTGGGCTTCGACTCCCTGTGGACGGGCGAGCACATGCTGTTCTGGGTGCCCATG
>JAUYDU010000192.1 GCA_030691665.1 Chloroflexota bacterium | reverse complement strand
CCTCATCTCCAGCCGAAAGCGCAACGTGTCGGTGGACGACCCTAACCTGGCCGAGCTCATACAAGTCGCCCAGCTCCGTCGGTTTGTCGGCCAGAGCCTGGCCGCCGTCGGCGCCCCCTACAAGCGACGTCTCTGGACCGTCCTACGGATGCGTCTGGCCACCTCCATCCGCCGCCAGTCCTACGCCCCCGACCGGCCCTCCATCGTCGTCGCCATTGGTCAGTGGTCGTGGCAGCGGGCGGCAGCCGTGGCCGCCGGCATCGCCCTGCTGGTGGCTGCCCTGGGGCCCCTGCCCGCCACCGGCTTCGCCGACCACCCGGTGACCCACGTCTTCGACTTCGTGACTCAGCGGGTGGGCATAGAGGAGGTAAGCGGGCCGCCGCCCGCCCAGGTGCCCATCGACTCACCCGAGGAGATCATGCCCATCGACGATGGGCAGATTCGCCTCGGCATAGCCTTGCGCGAGCCGTCCTACCTACCGGAAGGCTTCCAGCTGGCGCGCTCGAGTTATTATCCCCAGGGCATTCCCTCCCCTGAGCAGGG
This sequence comes from Chloroflexota bacterium, assembly GCA_030691665.1. Taxonomy (GTDB): domain Bacteria; phylum Chloroflexota; class Dehalococcoidia; order SM23-28-2; family SM23-28-2; genus JAUYDU01. Next base: position 2,783 of record JAUYDU010000192.1, on the reverse strand, counting down.
CATGTTCGTCCTCACTTACACCATCGGTGGTATCGATCCAGAGGCGCTTGCCAAGACCGATCCTCGCGTCGTCATCTACCAGGAGAGAGCATCCCCCAACGCTTGGGGCGTGAATAGCGGCGAGGCGGAGGATGTACTGGTAGGTGGTTCAGTACCCGCCACCTATGCGCGGGCCCTCTGGGTGGCTGGGGAGCAAGGGACCCTCGAGGGGGTAGACGCCAACGCCGAAAGCCTCTTCTTCGACGACGGTGACGTTCGTATCGTCATAACGTACAGGAACGGAGCAGGGGTAAGAGAAGAGCTACTGCGCATCGCCGAATCGATGCTCGCGCAGTAGAGAATCCCCCAACACCTCAAGAGACAACGCTCGGGGCAGCCGAAAGGGGGCGGCCAGCATGCTGGCCGCCCCCTTCTCTTTGCCTCTTGCTCTCGCCTTGTGGCCCTAGTCTATGTCCTCCCGCAGCCTTCGCTCCCTCATCATCTCGTACAGCAGATTCTCCACCACCATCAGCAGCAGGAGCACCGCCCGCTGCTGCCGCCGCGGCATGCGGGCCAGGAACTCCAGCAGGTCAGTATCTACCTTCTCGACCAGCGCGAGGCGATTCTCAGCGGTTTCGGTCATCCTTCCTACTCCCGCTAGCCCGACAGCCTGGAAGGCTGAGTGATCCGTCTCTCTCCCCTCCCTACGTCCTCTACCAGGTGCTCCATGCCCTCCAACAGCAGGAGCAACCGCCGCTGGCGGTCGCGCGGCAGGCGCGACAGGAATCGCATGAGGTCGGGGTCTACGTTGGCCTCATAGCCCTCGTAGACCTCCCTCAGGGTCCTCACCGTGGGGTAGCCGGCAGCCTCGAACAGGTCGTCCGGGTCCACGTGCATCGCCCCAGCCAGCCTGAGCAGAACAGCGGCGCTGGGGTTCCTCACGTCGCCGTTCTCCAACTGCGATAGGTAGCCCTGGCTGACAGCGGCCTGGCCGGCCAACTGCCCCTGGGTGAAACCTATCTCCTCCCGCAGCTCCCGAATCCTCTTGCCCAGTTCCATTTTCTCACCGCCTCCCTGAGTCCATCCGCCATTAGGCAGGCTTGTCTGCCGTTAGGCAGGCGTGCTGAAAATTGTGAACCTTTTTCGCAAATTTGTCAATACACCCCTTGACAATAAGGCTGATATTGGTATACTTATATCCTACTTTAGAAATGCCTTTCATGAATGAAATAGACCATATGTTCCAGAATCTATCCGAAAGGAGGTGGTCGACAGAGTGAAGGAGATAGCGGACAAGCTCTCCCGCGCCATCGACGACCTTCTCCTCACCGATCCGCGTAAGACCCTGGTGGTAGAACCCGAGGTGCAGGAGTTGCTCCACGTAGCCCGGCTGCGGCGCAAGGCCGGGCGGATGTTCGCCGCCGCTGCCTCCCGCAGAGAGGAGACGTGGCGGGGCCTGGACGCAACTCTGGAGGTCCGATAGCCCCAGCTCGTTCGCCCCGACCAAAGGAGGTAATCGACTATGAAGAGATGGCGAATCCGGCTCCTGTTCTTCCTGGCGCCCATCGCCCTTCTCCTGATCGCCGGCGGAGCGCTGCTCCTCCAGCCCTCTGGCCAGGCCCAGGCGGCTGTCGGCACCGGCGACTCCATATCTTGCAGCGCCGCCAGCGCTCCCGTTGATGCGCTGGTAGTCGCGCCCGACTCCGCAGGGACGTCTCTCGGCTCCACCACCGATAGCCCAGCCCTCTCAGCCACCTGCTACTTCGTGGGCATCACCAAGTTCAACGGCGCCTGCGGAAACCAGGACCTCTACGTCCTGAGATATCTCTGCTACAGCCCTACCAAAGGCTGGTACTACGTAAACTACGCGTATTGCGCCTAGGCCAGGCATCGGACCACCAACGTAGGGCGGCGGCGGGAACATCAGCCGCCGTCCTACCCTTCTCCCCCCTCTTCCACCGCCAGCCGGTCGCCTACGGCCGTGCCCGAGCGAGCGGCGGTGCCTGCCGCCGTCTCCAGGGCGTCCCGCGCCCCCCGCCCGCCCAGGGCCAGCCGGAAGGGCTTGAGCCCGGCCACAACCTTCACCACCCTGGCCTCGCCGTCCATAAAGATCACGTCGATGGGGAAGCGCATGAAGAAAGTCTGCACCGAGGAGCAGGGCGACAGCAACAGCCCCTCTCCTTCGTCCAGACCCCCCCGTCCCAGGAGACCCACCAACCTGGCCCAATAGCTTTCGGCCTTTCGCGCCCGCCTGGCTACCGTCGTCCTCTTGCTGACGTTGACGATCCTGATCACGCTGAGGACACGATATCACCCAGCCGGCAAGGCGTCCATGCGCTGTCCCAGGCTTTGTAGCAGCAGCAGGACATAGCGTTGCTGTTCCGGCGACAGCCCGGCCAGGAATCTTAGCAGGTCGGGGTCAACCTCCGCCTTGTAGTTGCTGTCGTTGCTGCCGAAGGCCCTGACGGCCGTAAAGCCAGCCGCATCGAGCAGCTCGCGCGGATCGACGTACAGGGCACTCGCCAGCCGCAGCAGAACGGCGGCGCTGGGATTCTTGACATCCTCCCGCTCCAGTTGGCAGAGGTAGCCCTGGCTCACCTCGGCCGAAGCGGCCAGTTGCGCCTGACTTACGCCCATCTGCTCCCGCAACTCGCGGATTCGCCCGCCCAGTGTCGTCATCTCCACAAATCCTCCAGACCCCTATTTCATGAGCTCCCCGATGCGCATGGCAGCCGGGCCCAAGATGACCAGCATAAAAGCAGGAAAGATGCAGAACACCAGCGGAAACATCATCTTGATCGGGG
>JAUYDU010000167.1 GCA_030691665.1 Chloroflexota bacterium | reverse complement strand
CGGCTGCGAAACGTCTCGAAGGGCAGGTACCATTCGCGGTCCCAGTGGGTGTGGGACACCACCATGATCGGCCGCTTCTCGCTATCCGTCACAGGTCATCCCTTCGATCTGACAACAGCCCTCTCCAGGCAGACCTAAAGGTCTGCAGCTACGAAACAGAGAGCAGGCAGGCTCGTAGCTGCAGGGCTTATGGTCTTTGACAGGGTAGTGCGACAGTCTCGGTTGCCTTCGACGGGTAGACCTAATGGTCGTTAACTATTCAATGGCTCTCTGCGGGTTAAAACCCGCAGCTTCGATCAAAGCTGCGGATTTCAATCCGCAGGGGAATTCATTTTCTTGATGACCACAAGGTCTGCAGCTACGGAGCAGAGGGGTCGTAGCTGCAGGGCTTCAGCCCTGCCTGCTGTCGAATTGTTTTGTTCATGACCATTAGGCTGCGGTCGTGCAACCCCCGTTCCACCCATAACGAACCAGCCGCCATCCGTTTATCCGTTCCCTATCCGTTGACAGATCCCGTCCCCACGTAGATCGGGTTGGTCATGCCTATCACCACTTCGCCCCGCTCGGGGCGGCCCCGCCAGCCCCGCAGCTCGGCCCGAACGTAGGCGCGGCCGGCCACGTCCAGCGAGAACTCGTGGACGAAGTCGTCGCTGTCCACTTGCAGCAAGTCCAGGATGGCGCCGTCGCTGACCACCCACAGCCGTCTCTCGGCCGCGTCCCGGCAGCGCACGCGAAAGGCTACCCGGCCCTCCCTCGCCTCGATGCTGTCGCCCATCAGCGTCTCGTAGCGGCCGTCCCCGTCGGCATCGGCCGTCAGGTAGAGCTGGGGGCCGGCCGGGACTTCGGACATGAACACGTGCCCCTGGCGGATCCCATCCAGGACCGCCTCTTCGGTGAGCGGGCCTGGCACGTACACCCAGGTGGTGGGCTCGCCCAGGCCGTGGGGGTGCATCTGCCGCGCCGGCGGGATCGAGTGGGTGTCGCTGCCGCCCACGGCCACGATGCGTCGCCCCTGCTGCAGCAGGCCATCCCAGCGCTCCAGCGATTCCCAGTTGAACCAGCGCCAGGGCGCCTGCCAGACCTCCATGCAGGGGTAGCCGTCCGCATCCTGAAACATCCAGGCCGGCCCCACCGCCTTCGGATGGTTGATGGAGATCAGCCCGCCCTTCTCCAGCACGAAGCGAGCCACCGCGTTCGCCGCCTGGGAGTCGGTGCAACGGAAGTCGATCCACTCTCGCAGGCCCCAGGCGTTGGTGTGGCCCCAGTAGGTGGTGATCTCCTCGCCGGGGATGAGGACGACCGGGGTGCCAGGAGCCAGGCGAGCCAGCTCCTCGTGGTGGGTGATGGTGTTGTGGTCGGTGATCGCGAGAAAATCGAGGCCGAGCTCCCTGGCGTTGGTCACGATCTCCTCGACCGTGTTCAGCCCGTCGCTGTGGATGGTGTGGCAGTGCAGGTCGCCCTTGAACCAGCCGCCGCCACGGCTCTGTCCGTGCCAGGCCGGCGCCGGGGCCGTCACCACCGACGAGGCCACCATCGCTCCCGGGCCTCCCTCAGCCAGCCGCTCCCCCTCAGCCAGAGGCTGATGCTCCGCCGAAGGCGGATGCGCCTCAGGCGAAGCCTCCGGCGCATCCTCTGGCGTCAGCTCCACCTTCACCTCGTAGCGACAGCCCTGCTCCAGAATGCTTTCGAACCCCAGCATGATGCTCCACTGGCCGGGCAGGATGGGGCCGCGGATGTAGCCCAGGGTCGCCTCGGTGGGTGAGATGGAGAACTCGCGGCGGAAGGTGCCGCTCCAGCCGCGGAAGCCGTGGGCCTCTAGGAAGCTCAGGCCGCGGGGGTCGAAGATGCCGATGTCCACGGCGTTGCCGGCATCCAGCCCGAAGTCCCCGCTCTTCGGGTCGCTGTAGCTGTAGGAGACGTCGATGCGAGCGGTCCGTGGCGGAACCTGAAAGGGTAGATAGAGGAAAGGCTGGGGCCGCACATCCTCGGGCCGCACCTGCCCCGAAAAGCTCATGCTTTCCTTCATCGGCTCCTCCTTGGCCGGGGACACTCGTTCCCAGTTGGTGAGTGTCTCGATCCACCCTGCGGGATAAATCCCGCAGCTTGAAATATCGGATTCAGAAAGCCGCGGGTTTTTCCGCCAGAGGCGGATCCGCCTTCGGCGGAAACCCGCGGGGCCACGTCTTCACCTCGCTAGGCTTTTGGCTCACCGGATTTGAGCCATTGCTCCTTGGCCGGGACGCAAGCCCGAATGCGGCACCTATAGTATCATAGGCGAAGCTGAAGGCACAGGTCGCCGTGCTGTGATGATCGGTTCACCGCTGGTGGGTGAGTTCCCTACCCCCGCCTGAAGGCGGGGGCATGAATTGGGTTCCCGATGCCGCCCCGTTCACGGGGCGGTCGAGGACGGCCGGCCCACCAAAGATGAGCCAGTGAATTGCCATGATCACCGCTCTTCTCAACGCTCGTGTCCTCACCCCCGAACAGGAGGTCCCCGCCGCCACTGTCATCGTCCAGGAGGGCCGCATCGCCGCCGTCGGCCAAGGCCTGCCGCCCCCGGCCGGCGCTCACGCCATCGACCTCACCGGCCTGACGCTGGCCCCTGGCTTCATCGACATCCACGTTCACGGCGGCGGCGGCTTCTCCCTCATGACCGAAGACCCAGAGGAGATCCGCTCCTACGCCCGCTGGGTGGCGAGCACCGGCGTCACAGCCTTCCTGATAACCCTGGCGGGGGCCAGCCCGCCCCGGCTCCAGCGCTGGCTGGCGGCGGCAGCCACCGTCGGCGACCAGGTGGAGGGCGGAGCCCGGCCCTTGGGCGTGCATCTGGAAGGGCCCTTCGTCAGCCCCCAGCGCCCCGGCGCCCTACCCCCCCAGACCATCCGCCCGCCCGACCTGGACGAGTTCGCGGCTTACGTGCGGGCCGCCCACGGCCGCCTGAAGGTCATCACCCTCGCCCCCGAGCTGGCGGGCGCTCACCAGCTCATCGCGGCGGCCAGGGCCGAGGGCCTGGTGGTCAGCATGGGCCACACCGATGCCACCTACGACCAGGCTCTGGAGGCCATCTCTCTGGGGGTCAGCCAGGCCACCCACTGCTTCAACGCCATGCGCCCCTTCCACCATCGCGACCCCGGCTGCCTGGGCGCCATCCTCGCCTCGCCCCAGGTGGCCGCCGAGCTCATCGCCGACGGCGTCCACGTCCACACGGGAGCCATGGCCCTCCTCCTGCGGGCCAAGGGGCCAGAAGGGACCATCCTCGTCACCGATGGCGTGGCCCCCGCCGGTCTGGGCCCGGGGACCTACTCCCTGCTCGGAGAGCCCATCGAGGTGAAGGGCGGGGTGGCCAGGCTCGCCCCCGCCGAAGGCGGGTCCGCCTCAGGCGGAGCCGGCACCATCGCCGGCAGCGTCACCACGATGGATCAGATGGTGCGCAACCTGGTGCGCCTGGGCCTGGCCTCCCTCCCCCAGGCCCTGCGCCTCGCCTCCCTCAACCCCGCCACCGCCCTGGGCCTCGACGCCCGCACCGGGCCTGCCCTGAGCCCGTCGAAGGGGCGCGTCGCCCCCGGTTTTGACGCCGACCTGGTGGCCCTGGACGCCGACCTGGCGGTGGCCCTGACCTTCGTCGGCGGCGAGCTGGTCCACCCTAGCCCTGCGCCCGCCTGAACG
>JAUYDU010000136.1 GCA_030691665.1 Chloroflexota bacterium | reverse complement strand
GCCACGAAGGCGCCGTGGCCCAGGGAGATCTGGCCGTTGTAGCCCGTGAGCAGGTTCAGGCCCAGGGCGACGACAGCCCACATGGCGATGGTTGTGGCCTGGAAGACACGGTAGCTGCCGAACTGCAAAGGCACCCAGCCGGGGAAGACGTTGCTGAAGGGGATCCAGTAGAAGAGGAAGAACGCCAGCAGGGCGAAGGCAAGCAGCTTTCGCTGGGCGAGAACAGCCCGCAGCATCACACCCGCCTCAGGGCACGCCTGCCGAACAGCCCGGTGGGCCTGATCAGGAGGACGAGCACGATGATGACCAGGGCGGCCGTCAGCTTCATCTCCGGCCCGAACCAGTCGACGCCGAGATACTGCTCCGTGGTGTAGGTTCCGACCATGTTCTCCACAATGCCCAGGATAAGGCCCCCCACCACCGCTCCCGGCGGGCTGTCCATGCCCCCCAGCACGGCGGCGGCGAAAGCGTAGAGCAGGACGCCCATCATCATCGGCGGCTGGAGGTAGACCATGGGCGCGATTAGCATCCCACCCACCGCCCCCACGACGGCGGAGAGCGCCCAGCCGAGGGTCAGCATGTTGCCCACGCGGATGCCCATGAGGCGGGCGGCCACCGGGTTCTGGGCAGTGCCGCGCATCGCCAGCCCGATGGGGGTGTACTGGAAGAAGGCGTAGAGGGCGAGCATGATCGCCACTGCCACCACCATGATGGTCACGTCATGGTAACTAACGACGGTGGGCCCGATGTCCAGAGCGCCGTCGCCGAAGAAGGTGATCCCGGTGACATGGATCTCAGGGGGTACCGGGAAGGGTTTGGGTATGCCGCCCCAGCTCCAGGTGGCCAGGCTGTTGAAGATGGCGAACAGCCCCAGGGTGACGATGACAATGGTCAGGATCGGCCTCCCCTCTACCGGACGGACGACCACCCGCTCGAGGAGGGCGCCCAGGATCGCCGCCGCGGCCAGGGTCAAGACAAACATGATCCAGTAGTGCAACGGGTGGATGTGGAAGCCCAGGAAGTTGCCGCTGAAAAGCGTCCAGGCGAAGAACGTTGTGAACATCGCCATCTCGCCCTGGGCGAAGTTGATGACGTCGGTGGAGCGATAGATGAGGACGATAGCGAGAGCTACCAGACCGTAAACGGAGCCCGTGGCCAGCCCCGTCACCATTTGTTGCCAGAATAGTTCCACAGTCGCCTCCTGCGATCTTCAGTAGCCCAGGTAGCTCCGGCGCACCGCCTCGCTCTTCTTGAGGTTCTCGGTGGTGTCGGCTAGGGCGACGCGGCCCGTCTCCAGCACATAGCCGTGCTGGGCGATGTCCAGGGCCAGGCTAGCGTTCTGCTCCACCAAAAGGATGGTCACCTTCTGCTCCTTGTTGATGACCTGGATGATCTGGAAGATCTCGCGGGTGATCAGCGGCGCCAGGCCCAGGGAGGGCTCGTCGAGGAGGAGGAGGCGAGGACGAGCCATCAGGCCGCGGCCGACGGCCAGCATCTGCTGCTCGCCGCCGCTGAGGGTGCCCGCTATCTGCTTCTGCCGCTGGGCCAAGATGGGGAAGTGCTCGAAGACCTGCTCGAGGTCCTTCTTGATACCGTCGCGGTCGCGGCGGACGTAGGCTCCCAGGCGCAGGTTCTCCATGACCGTCAGTTCGCTGAAGAGCTGGCGTCCCTCGGGCACCTGGACGATGCCGAGCGAGACGATCTGCTCCGGAGAGAGGCGGTCGATGCGGCGCCCCTGGAACTCGATGCTGCCGCCGCTGGGCCGCAGCAGGCCGGAGATGGCCCGCAGGGTGGAGGTCTTGCCAGCGCCGTTGGCTCCCAGCACGGCCACCACGCTCCCCTCGGGGACATCCAGAGATATCCCGTGCAGGGCGACGATGGGCCCGTAGGCGGCGGTGACCTCGCGAATCTGCAACACCGGCGCTACTCTCCCAGGTAGGCCTCGATGACCTGTGGGTCCTTTTGGACTTCTGCCGGCGTTCCCTCGGCGATCCTCCGGCCGAAGTTGAGCACGCAGACCCGGTCGGATATGGTCATGATGAGCTCCATGTGGTGCTCCACCACCAGGACGGTTAGCTTGAATTCGTCACGGAGGCGTTTAATCATCTCGCCGAGCTGGTCCAACTCCAGATGGGTGAGGCCGCCGGCCGGCTCGTCCAGGAGGATGAGGCGGGGGTTGGAGACCAGGGCCCGCGCCAGCTCGACCCGCTTCTGGATGCCAAAGGGGAGCTCGCCGGCCGGCATGTCCTTCACCGGGCCCAGGCCGAGGAAGTCTATGATCTCCTCCGCTACGAGGCGGGCTGACCTCTCCTCTCTCTCCACTGCCGGGAGCCGACAGGCGCAACTGAGGACGCCGCAGGTCATGCGGTGGTGCTGGCCTACCAGCAGGTTCTCCAGGACGGTCATCGTCCGGAACAGCTCCACGTTCTGGAAAGTGCGAGCGATGCCCACGTTGACGATATCGTGGGGGCTCATCTTCACCAGGTCATGGCCGTCGAACACGATGGAGCCATGGTCGGGGTCGTAGAGGCGGCTGATGCAGTTGAAGACGGTGGTCTTGCCGGCACCATTGGGGCCGATGAGGCCCGTGATCTCGCCCGGCCGCACCTCGAAGGAGACGCGGTCCAGGGCGACGATCCCGCCGAAGGACTTGCTCAGGTCGCTTATCTGTAGCCCAGCCATGACTCTAGAGGATAGCTACTCGTCCGCATCGCTAGAGGCCCACTCCTGGCATGCCCATATATTAATGATTTCCTCTTTAAAAGCAAGCGGGGGGAGAGGGCAACTGGCAGAAGGCGCGCCACAGATGGGGGCCTGAGGGGGCCCAGGGGGTTGGTAACGTTCCGCTTGTTCTTGTTGTAGGGCTGGGCCCCCGCCCTGCCCATCGCCGCGAACTGGGGTCGGGGCTGGGGCCCCGACCTACGAAATAGGTCATGAATCCGTGAACCGACCA
>JAUYDU010000123.1 GCA_030691665.1 Chloroflexota bacterium | reverse complement strand
CTGACCACCCTGACCGTGCGGGAGACGATGCGGCGAGGCTTCTGGGCGGGGCCGCTGCTGGCCCTGGGCCACGGTGTGATCGAGCTGGCGTTGGTGGTGGGGCTGGCTCTGGGCTTGAGCCGGTTGCTGGACGAGGATCCGGTGATGGCGGCCATCGGCATAGCCGGCGGGCTGTTCCTCATCTGGATGGGCGTACACATCATGGGCAGCCTGGGGGAGCCGCCACCGGTCATCGGGCGCGCGCCCCTGTCCGAGGGCCCGGGTGCTGCCGCCTACGATGGCTCCTGGCGGCGGCGCTTCCGCCAGAGGGGGGCCAGCCTCTGGCGGATCTGGCGGGGGCTGCACACGCTGTCAGCCGCGGGGCCTAGCAGCGGACGCTTGCCACCGATGGCAGCGGTGCTGATGCCTGCCGCCATCCTGGTGAGTGTGTCTAACCCGGGCTGGGTGGCCTGGTGGGCGAGCGTGGGCACGGCCTACGTGAGCAAGTCGCTGGACCAGGGAGCGGCGGGCGTAGCCTCGTTCTTCGGCGGTCACATCCTGTCCGACATAGTGTGGCTGACCCTGCTGGCCTTCCTGCTGGCCAGCGGCAGGCAGATCATGACCGGTGCCGTGTATCGGGGCATCCTGGCCGTGTGCGGGCTGTTCCTGCTGGGGCTGGGGGCCTACTTCCTGGCCTCGGGCCTGATGCTCGTTGCCTGATCAGGGCAGGGTCCAAGAATGGCGCGGCGGCGGCGAAGCTGCTAAAGTAAGCTGAACCACTATGCCTAATCTCGGCTTTGAGGTGTACGCGCTCGTCTTTGGGCTGGCCCTGGCAGGGGCCTGGGCCCTGACCGCTCTGCTGCCCCTCGACCGGCTGGCGCGGCCGGCGGAGGCGCGCCTGGGCAGACGGCGGGTGGGCGGGCTGGCGATCTTTGCCGCCTTCCTCCTGGCGCTTGTGTTGGCTTCCCTCGTGTCGTCCGACCTCTCCGACCTGCTGGCCTCGCAGAAGAGGGAGACGGCCGGCCTGCTGGGGGCGGCCCTGATGATCCTGCTGGTGGGCGTGGTGGACGACCTGCTGGAGGTGAATTTCAAGGTCAAGTTCCTGGTGCAAACGGCGGCGGCCGCCCTGGTATTCGTCATCGGCTACCGCATCGAGGACGTGGCCCTGCCCTGGGGCGCCACCTTCTCCCTGGGGTGGGCAGCGCCCCTTGTCACGATACTGTGGCTGGTGTTCATCACCAACGCCATGAACCTCATCGATGGCAAGGACGGGGTGGCAGCGGGGGTGGCGATAATCGTGGCCGTGCCCCTGGCCTTGATCGCCGCCAACGTGGACAACCCCCTGGTGGCCGCTCAGTTGGTGGCGGTGGCGGGAGCCTGCGTCGGCTTTCTGCCCTTCAACCTGCCGACGGCGTCCCGCCTGCTGGGGGATTCGGGGGCGCTGCTGCTGGGCTTCCTGCTGGCAGCCTTGGCCATCGAGGGCTCTACCGGTGTCACCGATAGCATGTTCATCAGCGTGCCGATTGTCGCCCTGGGCTTCCCTATCCTGGACACGCTCCTGGCCTTCAGCCGCCGTCTGCTGGACAGGAAGCACCCCTTCCTGAGGGACCTCGACCACATCCAGCACCGGCTGGAGCAGGCAGGCCTGAGCGACAGGGGCGTCGTTCTCTCCCTCTACGCGCTGTGCGTCCTGTTCTCGGGGGCCGCCTTGACCCTCCACTTTGTGGAGGGGGTGGCGGCCGAGTTCGGGGCCTTCTTCGCCTTCGGGGCAGCCATCACCCTCGTCCTGTTCCGCCTAGACTACGCTGGCTCGCTCTGGAACAGCGCCTCGGTGACCTCTGTGCGGGGTGCGCTCGCCTCCGCCCTCGGCCTGCGCCCCCGCCAACGGGCGGGCCCGCCGGCCGACGGTTCGACAGGCTCACCATGTGATGTGGGTCAGCCAGAGCCGCCTCTGGCAGCCCGCCTCCGGCGGGAGCGGCGAGTGCCGGCCAGCAAGCGCCGCCCGTTCTGAACCGCTAGCTGGTAGCCACAGCGGGCGCCGATGCCCACCAGGGTCAGCCCATCCACCAGGGGGTTGCGGCGCATGTGCTTGCGATAGTAGCGCCACATGCCGCGATGCCACTGGAGGATGCTCCGGTTAGGGAGGGTCTGGCTGCTCTTGCCGATGTGATGGGTCACCGCTACCTGGGGGAAGTAGACCACCTGGTAGCCGGCCTGGTGAGCCCGATAGCAGAAGTCCACGTCCTCGATGGCAAAGAAGAAGGCTTCGTCCAACAGGCCTACGTCGTCCACGAGCCGGCGGGAGATGAGCATGCAGGCCCCCGAGAGCCAGTCGACCTCGGCGACGCTGTCGTGGTCCCAGTCGGTCATCAGGTAGCGGCTGGAGAAGGGGTTGCGGGGGAAGAGGCGGGTGAGGAGGGCCTGGCGGTTGAACAGGCCGGTGAGATGGCTGGGGAAGCGGCGGCAGGAGAGCTGCAAAGAGCCGTCGCTGTTGAGCAGCTTGGGGCCGAGGACGCCCACCCGAGGGTGGTGGCGAGCGTAGGTCACGAGAGGGGCGAAGGCGTTGTCGGCGATCTCGGTGTCCGGATTGAGGAGGAGGAGGAACTCGCCCTGGGCCTGGGCGATGCCCCGATTGCAGGCAGCAGCGAAGCCCAGGTTGCCCGGCGAGCGGATGAGGGCCGCCTGCGGGAACTCGCCCTTGACCATCTCGGCGCTGCCATCCCAGGAGTCGTTGTCCACAACGATGACCTCGTAAGCCAAGTCCGCCGTGTGCTGATAGATAGAGGCGAGACAGGCTCGCAGGTAGTCCCTGGCGTTGTAGCTGACAATGACGATGGAGAGGTCCATCGGCTAGCCCCTGGTCGAGCCGCTCAAGGCGTCCGCCTGCGGCGGGCTGAGGGCGGCCTCGTAGGCAGCCACGGTGTCGCGGGCCGTGCGCTGCCAGGAGAAGTGGCCGGCCCGCTCCAGGCCCCGTCGGCGCAGACGCGAGCGCAGGCGTTTGTCACGCAACACCCTGGCCACGGCCTCGGCCAGGGCGTCCGGGTCGCGAGGGTCGACTAGGAGAGCGGCGTCATCCAGGACTTCGGCCAGGGCGGGGGCGGTGGACGCTACCACCGGCAGGCCGCAGGCCATCGCCTCCAGGGGGGGCAGGCCGAAGCCCTCGTACAGGGAGGGGAAGACGAAAAGGTCAGCCAGGTTGTAGACGGCCGCCAGGTCGTCAGCGGGCAGGTAGCCGGTAAAGCGCACATCCCCTCCCAGCCCTAGCTCATCCACCAGCCGAAACAGCCTCTCGTACATCCAGCCCCGCGGTCCGACGATGACCAGGCCCGGCTCCAGGCCCTGGCCCTTGAGCCTGTGGAAGGCGCGCAGCAGCGTCGCCTGGTTCTTGCCCGGCTCCAGGGTGCCTACGTTGAGGATGAACCTGGGGGGCAGGGCATACTTCTGCCGGACCGCCGCCATTCTAGCCGAATCGGCCAGCAGGCGGAAGCTGGGCCCCGGCGCCAGGTGCACGACGCGCACCTTTTCGGGGGCCAAGCCAAGATGGCGCACGACATCCGCCTTTACCGTCTGGGAGACAGCGATGGCAACGTCGGCCAGGCGAGCGCCGATGCGGCTGGCCTGCTGGAAGTAGAAGCGGCGCAGGGCGGGATAGCGCTCCGGCAGGAGGAAGAAGGTGACGTCGTGGATGGTCACCACCCGCCGCCAGCGGCCGGGAGCGAGGGGCGTCGTATAGTGGGGCGAATGGAGGACGTCGGCGCCCAATCGGCGAAGGTGCAGGGGCAGGATCGCCTGCTCCCAGGCCATGCGGGCCAGCCGCGAAGGGAGTCGCACGGGCACAAGCCGGAAGCAAGCCCCTTCGCTTCGCTCAGGGCAGGCTCTTGGCAGGTCTTCTGCCGCGAAGGTCTGCGGCTTGGCGAAGACGAAGTAGGCGTTCTCCTCGTCCACCTGGGCCAGCGCTTGCACCAGGTTGTATATGTAGGTGCCGGCGCCGACCCTGTGGGGGGGAACGGAGGTGGCATCAATGGCGATCCGCAACATCCAGCGCTCCCTAGCCGAAGTCGGCCACCTGATGGGTGCGGCCCAGGCGGCCGCGAAAGTAGTCGGCGATGCCCCTGAACATGGCACCAAGCTGCCGCCCCTGGCCCCGGGCCGGGTAGGCGACGACGTAGCCAAGACGGGTGGCGAAGAAGTAGAGGAGGAAGGCTGCCCAGCGCCAGCGGGAGGAGTGCTTCTTCATGAGATAGAGACGGTTGCGGGTGGCGTAGTAGACCTTGAAGGGCGAGGCCACACCGCCGCTGGCGGCGGCCTTGCGGTGGTAGATGACCGCCGCCGGATGGAGCCAGAGGCGGTAGCCCGCCGCCTTGGCCCTGGCCACGAAGTCGAAGTCCTCGTAGTACATGAAGAAGCGTTCGTCCATCAGACCAGCGTCGGCGAAGACGGTGGTGGGCACGAGCAGGCAGCAGAGGCTGGCCATGCCCACCTCGCGCGGCCGGTCGAAGTCGGGCGGCGGCGGCTTGGCGTAGAGCCAGCCCCGCCAGACGCCGCGCCGCCAGTCGAAGTCACCCACCGTATCGTCCAGGAGGTGCGGCTGGCTGTGCAGATACGTCTTGGGGGCGAGCATCGTGCGGGCGTCGGCGGCCTCGAGCAGGCGGTCGAGGAAGTCTTCCTTCACCACCGTATCGTTGTTCAGGAAGAGGACGTAGCCGAAGCCCTGCTCCAGGCAGTAGCGGATGCCCACGTTGTGGCCGCCGGTGAACCCCAGGTTCTCCTCGTTGCGGAGGAGGACGGCTTGGGGAAAGAGGCGGGAAATCTCCTGGGGTGAGCCATCGGCGGAGGCGTTGTCCACCACGACCAGGCGGTAGTTGGGATAGGTGATTGCCTGCAACGAGGCCAGGAAGTCGCCAATGTAGGGGGCGCTGTTGTAGTTGACGGTGAGGATGGCGACAGACGGAAGTTCCTTACCCTCAGTGGCCATGGGCGGCCCCTTCGCTGCGCTCAGGGCAGCCTCCTAGCGACCGGCCAAGGTGGGCGCGGTGAGGAAGTATTCCTGGAGGGCCTCCTGCCAGGGCCGGATGACGATGCCCAGGGCGGCCGCCGCCTGGTTGGCCAGCTCCGAGTAGGGCGGCTTGCGATAGGGGGCGCCGTGCTCGGCCTGGGTGATGGGTTGCAGGGGGACATCGGCACGGCCGGCCAGGGCCAGAACTCGCTCGGCCCACTGGTAGCGAGAGCAGGCGCCGGCGCTGGTCAGGTGATAGACGCCGTAGGCGGCCTGGGCGATGAGCTGGGCGATGGCCTGGGCCAGGTCGCGGGCCCACGTGGGAGAGGCGACCTCGTCGGTGACCAGCCGCAGAGAGCCCTCCCGGTCGGCCGCCCGCAGAACCTTCGCCGGGAAGTTATCGCCGCCCGCGGCGTAGAGCCAGGCGCTGCGGACGATGTAGAAGCGGCCGAGGGTGGCTTGGACGTATCGCTCGCCCGCCAGCTTGGAGCGGCCGTAGGCGTTGATGGGATTGGGCTGGTCGGATTCCAGGTAGGGCTCACCCTTGTCGCCGGCGAACACCTCGTTGGTGCTGACATAGAGCAGGGCGGCATCGGCCTGGCGGCAGGCCAGGGCCACCTGGCGGGTGCCCTCGCCGTTGACGCGCAGCGCCATCTCGGGGTCGGCCTCGCAGCCGAGGGTATCGGTGCAGGCGGCGGCATGGATGACCACATCGGGCCCGAACCGGCCTATGGCCTGGCGGATGGCTGCACCGTCGGTGACGTCCAGCTCGCGATGGCCCAGGGGTAGGGCTGTCTCTGAGGAAAGAACCTGCTGTAACTCGCGGCCGAGCTGGCCGCGACCGCCGGTGATGAGGATGCGCATGCCACTACCCACTCACCCCATCTTGATGTCCCAGTCGTAGGGGATCTGGTCGGTGTTCCAGGGAAGGCGGTACTCGTCGGGCTGTTGCTGGTCGTAGAGCTCGGTGGGGAAGTTGAGGAGGAGGGAGGGCTCGGTCCCCACCGTCTTGTAGCCGTGCATGACGCCGACCGGGATCTTCAGGAGGATGTTGTTCTGTTCGCCCAGGAAGAACTCGTCGACCTGGCCCTGCGTGGGCGAGCCCTGGCGGGCGTCGTACAGGGCCACCTTCACCACGCCCTTGACGACCACAAAGTGGTCGTCCTGCTTCTGGTGATAGTGCCAGGCCCGCACCACGCCGGGGAAGTTGAGGGCGACATAGGCCTGACCGAACTTGCGGAAGATCGGGTCGTCGCTGCGCAGGAGCTCCATCAGGTAGCCGCGCTCGTCGACGTGCTTGGCGAGCTGCTTGACCTCCACCCCCTCGATCACCTTTGGCCCTCCCCGCGCGCTGGGCGAGCGGCCTGGGCGAGCCGCCAGCCGTACTGCTGCTGGTAGTAGTCCTGGTAGGCGCCCGATCGCACCCGCCGCCACCACCACTCGTTGTCGCGGTACCAGGCGACCGTCCTGGCCAGGGCCTGGTCGAAATCGTGAGCGGGCGACCAGCCCATCGCCCGCAGCTTCGACCAGTCGAGGGCGTAGCGGCGGTCGTGGCCGGGGCGGTCCTCGACGTGGCGGATGAGGTCGCGGGGCTTGCCCAGGAGGTCGAGGATGGCCTCGGCTACCCGGACGTTGTGGCGGTGGTTGTCGGCGCCGATGTTGTACGCCTCGCCGGGCCTTCCCTCATGGAGGAGCAGATCAAGGGCCTGGCAATCGTCCTCCACGTAGAGCCAGTCGCGCTCCTGAAGGCCGTCGCCGTAGAGGGGCAGGGGCTGATCCTGGAGGGCGTTGGTGACGAACAAGGGCACCATCTTTTCAGGGTGCTGATGAGGCCCCACGTTGTTGGCGGGCCGAGCGATGACCAGAGGCAGGCCATAGGTCTGGTAGAAGGCGCCGCACATCAGGTCGCCGCCGGCCTTGCTGGCGGCATAGGGGCTGCGAGGCTGAAAGGGATCGCTCTCCCGCGAGCGATGGCCCTGGGGGACATCGCCATAGACCTCGTCTGTGGAGACATGGAGGAAGCGCTGGAGGCGATGATCGCGGGCGGCGCAAAGCAGGGTGTAGGTGCCCGCTACGTCCGTCTGAATGAAGGCGTCGGCAGCCAGGAGGGAGCGGTCGACGTGGGTCTCGGCGGCAAAGTGAACGATGGCGTCGGCCTGGCCCATCAGCTCGTCGACCAGATCGCGGTCGCAGATGTCGCCCTGGACGAACTGATAGCGGGGGTAGTCTTCGACGTCGCGCAGGTTGTCGAGATTGCCAGCGTAGGTCAGCTTGTCGATGTTGATGATGTCGTAGGCCGGGTGTTCTCGCAGGAGGCGGCGGATGAAGTGGCTGCCGATGAACCCGGCTCCGCCCGTAACCAGAATCCTGCGCATCGCCATCGCCTAGAGAGCCTTGATCTGGCTGTGGTCACCGAGGGTGAGGGCCAAACGGCGGCTCTCGCCCTCCGGCCGGCCAGCGGAGTCGCCCCGGAGATCAACGTAGCGGCCGATGAGGCTACCCTCGATACGGTAGCTCACGTCCTCGATGGTCGTCTGCTCCATGACCACGCTCCCGGCGATGGAGCTCCCCCTCACCTGGCAGTGATGGTAGATGGAGGTGTAGGGCCCGATCTCGGAGTCGGCGATGCGGGTCTCCTCGCCGATGATCAGGGGGCCGCGCAGGATACTGTTGGCCACCAGGGCCCCGCGCTGGAGAATGACCTTGCCGGTGACGCGGGAGGCGCTATCGATGCTGCCCTGATTGCTGGCCGGCAGGGCATCGAGCACCACCGCGTTGGCCTCCAGGATATCGTCCATCTTGCCGGTATCGATCCAGAAGCGGTCCAGCACGGAAGCGTGGACGGCCAGGCCCTGATCGATGAGGTACTGGATGGTGTCGGTGATCTCCAGCTCGCCGCGGGGCGAGGGCCGCAGTTGCTCCACGACCTCGAACACATGCCGGTCGAACATGTAGACGCCGATGACGGCCAGGTCGCTAGATGGCTGGGTGGGCTTCTCCACCACCCGCGCCACCCGCCCGTCCAGCAGCTCGGCCACGCCGAAGCTCTGGGGGTTATCCACCCGATCCAGGAGGAGCTGACAGTTGCTGGAGTCGCTCTGGAAGCGCTGCACGAAGGGGGCAATGCCCCCCAGGACGAAGTTATCGCCCAGATAGAGGACGAACGGCTGGCCAGCCAGGAAATCGGCCGCTACCTTGACGGCGTGGGCGATGCCCAGGGGCGCATCCTGCTGGATGTAGGTGATGCTGGCCCGCGGGGCGGAGAAGCGGCTGCCGTCGCCGACGGCCGCTTCCACCTGGTGGCGGGTGTCGCCCACCACGATGCCGATGTCGGTGATGCCACAGGCCAGCAGGTCCTCGATGGCGTAGAAGAGGACGGGCTTGTTGGCGATGGGCACTAGCTGCTTGGCGCCGAGGTAAGTGAAGGGGCGCAGGCGTTCGCCCTTGCCACCGCTGAGGATGAGGCCCTTGAGCTTATCCTTTGCCATAAACCTCGGCCTGAACCAGGCTAGGGGTATTTTACCTTCCCCCAGTGTCGAAAGCAAACGAGCACATTTCCTTGATTTATGACTTCTGGCCTGCTAGTCTACGGTCTGAGATTTCTAGCGTTTTGGGGGGAATTCTGTGGCAACTGCATCGATCGCTAGCCGCCCCGACTTGTGGGAGCGGCTGAAGCTGACGCAGATGGCCCGCACCTGGGAGCTGCTGCTGCTCCTGACGGCGCGGGAGGTGAAGCTGCGCTATCAGGGCACCGTCCTGGGTTTGTTGTGGACCCTGGCTAAGCCCCTACTCCTGGGCCTGGTCTTCTCCTTCGCCCTGAGCTACGTGCTGCGGGTGAAAGTGACAGATGCTCCGTATGTCCTGTTCCTGCTGTCGGCTTTGTTCCCTTGGACCTGGTTCCAGTCCTCGATCCAGACTTCCGCCGGTTCCTTCTCCAATAACGCCGCCCTGCTCAAGAAGGTCTACTTCCCCCGTTTCGTCCTGCCTCTGTCGGCGGTTACCAGCCAGCTCTTTCACTTCGTCCTATCGATTCCGATCCTGGTGCTGCTTCTGGTGGCCAAGGGTTATCACCCCGGCCCCGAGTGGCTGCTCGGCGTCCCCTTGCTCATCGCCATCCAGCTTCTGCTGCTAGCGGGGCCTGTCCTGTTGGTGGCCTCCCTCAACGTCTTCCTGCGCGACCTGGAGCACCTGGTGGAGGTCTTGATGACCCTATGGTTGTACCTCACCCCCATCCTGTATCCGCTGGCTCTGGTGGAGAAGAGACTGGGGCCCGTGGTACATCTCAACCCGATGGCCTCGCTCATTGAGGCCTGGCGGGACCTGTTTCTGTACGACCAGCTTCCCGGCACCGACATCTGGCCGGCCCTGGTGTTCGCCGCCGTCGCTCTGGTGGCCGGCAGCATCGCATTCAAGGCTCTCGAGGGACAGTTTGAGGTCGCCCTATAGCGAACAAGAGGTCATCGTCCTAGACAACGTCTCCAAGCGCTACTTCCTCCACCCTCAGCGCATGGGGGAGTTGAAGACGGCCCTTTTGCATCTGCCGACCTTCCTGAAGGCCAGTCGGGCCAGGCAGCCCTTCTGGGCGCTCAGGGATGTATCTCTTACCATCCGCCGGGGCGAGAGCGTGGGGATCATCGGCCCCAACGGGGCCGGCAAGAGCACCCTGCTGCGGATCGTCTCCCGCCTGGCTCCTCTGACCAAGGGGAAGCTCACGGTGCGGGGGCGCGTCTCACCCCTGCTAGAGCTGGGGGCGGGCTTCCATCCTCAGATCAGCGGCCGGGAGAACGCCGTGCTCAACGCCGTCCTCCTGGGCTTGTCCCGCAAGGAGGCCGAGGAGAAGCTGGAAGAGATGGCCGACTTCTCGGAGCTGGGGGGCTTCTTCGACCAGCCGATGCGCACCTACTCGTCGGGAATGTACGTGCGCCTGGGGTTCGCCGTGGCCGTCCACGTCAAGCCGGAGATCCTGCTCGTCGACGAAGTGCTGGCGGTAGGCGACGCCGAATTCCAGCGCAAGTGCTTCGCCCACATCGAGAAGCTACGCCAGGACAAGGTCACTATCGTCCTGGTGAGCCACGACGTGGACAGCGTGAAGCGTTTCTGCGACCGGGCCGTGCTCCTCAACCACGGCGCCATCGCTGCCGAGGGAAGGCCGCGGGAGGTGGTGGACGAATACCTGTCGAGGCACTTCGAGTTCTCGGGAGCCCCGACGGGTCGGGACGATTCCTAGCGAACGATGGTTAGCAGGAAGCCGAGGATGCGTGAGGTAGAAATACCCGACAGTGGTGAGCGGATGATACCTGCCTTTCACCACGAAGGTGTGGTTTATGCTGAACATGTTGTTCGTTATCTGTTTGCAACTCGGTTCGTCGGAGGCAAGCGAGTCCTGGATGTGGCCAGCGGGGTTGGTTACGGAGCCGATCTCTTGAGGTCGGCTGGGGCAACTGAGGTTGTGGCCTTGGATCGGTCACCGGAAGCGGCAAGATACGGAAAGACACACCATTCTAAGTTCCGACCAGCCTATGTGTTGGGGGATGTCGAATCGCTGCCTCTGCAAAGTGCCCAGTTCGATGTGGTCGTGTCCTTTGAAACAATCGAGCACGTTCCCGACTATCAGCGTTTCCTAGCCGAAGTGAAGCGTGCCTTACGCCAGGACGGCTTGTTTATCGCTTCCACTCCCAATAGAGGCGTCTACGTGGAGGGGAATCCGTTTCATACGAAGGAATTTACGCTCGACGAGTTTGAGGAAGCTCTAGCAGGACATTTTCGATATGTGAAGACTTTCTCGCAAGATGATTGGATAGCGAGCGCCGTCTTCTCTCCTGAGGAAATGGAGGGATCCGATAAACCGATAGCGGGCCAACTGAGTCTCTTCAAAGCTGTTGGCAAATCGCCATCACAGACGCTATACATGGTGAGTCTGTGTTCTGAAGTACCTCTACCCGAGGCAGGCCAGGAAGTCGTACTGACCAGTCTCTACGAAATGCGTTACTATCTTGAGGAGATAGCTCGGCGCGATGCGGAGATTGAACGGCTGAAGACCGATCTATCTGAGCAGGTGGCGGCCCTGGCTCAGCGCGACGCTGCCCTGGCCGAGCGCGACGTGCTCCTGGAGGAGAAGGCGCGGGCCCTCGCGGAACTTGATGCCTCACTGGCAGAAAAGGACGCCGTCATGACGGAGTTGAGGGGAGCCTTCCAGGATCTCAGTCAGCAAATGGAAGTTCTTCAGCGATCCCTTGGCTACCGCCTCCTGGAGAGCTACCGGCGCGGGATACGCCGGCTGTTCCCGCCGGAGTCACTGAGGGGCCGCCCGTATCGAATGTTCATACAAGGGTTGAAGGCCGTTGTGGATCGGCTCGGACACTTGCTCCGCCGAGGGAGGCCACAGCGGTAGTCTAGCGGAGTGGATCTATGGTTCAGAACCGGCCTTCGCTCCGAGATCAAGGCAACTCACCTGGCTCCACTGGGCAGGCGGTGGCCGAGGGTCCCCAGACCTCTACGGGCCGACCAACGGCAGATTCCCGCAATGATAGTCGCGCAGAACTGGCCCGGCTTCGGCGGCGATTACGGGTTAAGCAAGAAGAGCTCGAGAGCCTGCGGCGCCGCCTGAATGACATTGAGAACTCGCTGAGCTGGCGACTGATCCTGCGGGTTCGCCCGTTGGTTCGGGCTTTCGCGCCTCCCGGCAGCCTACGCCGGCGGCTGACGATGCGAATCTTGAGGTGGACGTATTCGGCTCTGGGTGTCCGGCCTAGTAGGCTAATAACGCGGCCGCTACGCCGGGCGGTGCAAGCAATGCGCCGTCGCCCGTCGTCTCAGCCCCAGGGATCAGTCTTGCCTGGATCGCGAGTGCGGAGGTTAGGGGTAGGCTGCTACGGTGAGCACACCTGGTCAGTGGGAGGAGGAGCGGTGCACGTGCTGAAGTTCCTGCTGGCCCTCTCCGACTTCTACGACGTGGACCTGCTGCTTCCTCCTGGGACACCTCTGCGAGACAAGCGATGGTACCAGGAGAATTTGAACATCGATATTGGAGATATTGCGGTTAAGAGCTACGCTACGGGTGCGGAGGACAACTACGATATCTGGCTATCAGCGGCCAATGAGAGCATCGTGTTTGCGGCAACGCCGAAAAGCTTCAACATAGTGTTCTTCCCCTTTGTGGCCCAGGATGGTGCCGGTATCACGCACATCGCCAACAGCAATTACACTGCTTCCTACGTTAGAGATCGTTACGGGACTCAGGACGTGATGGTGATCTATCCGTCCATCGCTCCTGACGAGCTACGCCCGGGTTTGAAGGAGCCCATGATCCTACATGTGAGCCGTTTTTCACTCCCCTCTGCCTTTGCAGATAAAGCTCACGTGGCGATGATACAGGCGTTCAAGCAATTGTGTAATCGCGGGCTCGAGGGATGGCGACTGATTCTCGTAGGGGCTACCCTGGATGCAGGTGAGGCCGAGTATGCTTCCCATCTTGCCCGCCATGCTAGCGGCTTTCCCATTGAGATCAGGCCCAACTTATCGGCTGCAGAGCTACGTGAGTTGTATTCGAGGGCTTCAATCTACTGGCATGCTACGGGATTCTCGGTGTCAGAACCGGCGGCTCAGGAACACTTCGGGCTCACTATTGTGGAGGGGATGGCTGCTGGGGCGGTGCCAATCGTTTTCAATTCTGGGGGACCGCCGGAGATTGTGACCCACGGAGAGCATGGTTTCCTGTTCAGCTCAGTTGAGGAGCTTGTGAGCTTGACGTGGGAGGTGGCGACCCGACCTGCGCTCTGGAAGAAGCTCTCGCAACGGGCCAGACGACGCGCCTATGACTTTAGCGATGAGGTGATGAAGGCTAGGTTGCTATCTACGGTGGCTAAGACGGAGAAGGTATCCATTATTATCGGTACTCGCAACAATTGCGCATATCTAAGGAGAACATTAGAGACTCTCTTTTGCCATACGCCATCTGGATTTGAGCTCATTGTGGTAAACAACGCTAGTGAGGATGGAACGGACATCCTTCTGCAATCTCTTGACTATCGCCACCTGAAGGTAGTCAATAACAAGGCAAATCGTGGCTTTGCCGCATTCAATAATCAGGGGCTGCGCCTCGCCACGAGGCCATACGTCCTCTTCCTGAATGACGATGTGGAGCTTGCGCCGGGGTGGCTGGAGCCGTTGATTGAGATGCTAGACCAGCATCCCAAAGTCGGTGCTGTGGGGTCGCGTCTTCTGTACCCAGACGGTCGGATTCAGCATGATGGGAAGATGTTTCTGGAAAAGGACCTCCTGCCGTACCATGTCAACATAGGTGGACGCCCTGGGGAGGACGAAAGACCGGTGGAGGTAGATACCTTGACAGGGGCTTGCCTCCTTGGACGCCGTGAGCTGGTCGGGTTCTGCGAGGACTACCGGCGCGGATACTATGAGGATACCGACATGTGTCTGCGGATCAAGGAGCGTGGGTATGGCTTGGTCCTACATCCTGGAAGCGTTGTTATACATCACCATGGGATATCGATGGGCAGGAATCAGAAGGCCACAGAGCGGGCTCAGGCCAGGAACCAGCGCATCTTCTTAGAGCGCTGGTCTGCTAAACTCCCGTCGTTAGTCTGCCTGGCTACAGAAAAGGAGTTTGCCAGCGGGAAGCTGCGCAGCCGGGGGATACTCTCGGCTGATGTCTTGTCTCAGAACTGGCCATTGTCCCACCGCTTGAGGGACTGAGAAAGGGTTAGCAGCCAAGTTTGGATTGGGATGAAGGAGTGGCCGCCGCCACGATTTCCGCCAGAGGCGGACGCGCCTTCGGCGGGAGCGGGAGGGCAGCGTGAGGCTCTGCTTCCTGATGCACCACGGCAGCATGTACTCCGGCGGGCAGGGTGTCTACCTCCACTACCTGACCCGCGAGCTGAGCCGCCTGGGCCACGAGGTGCACGTCATCGCCGGCCCACCCTATCCCGTCATGGCCGAGGGCGTCCAGGTACACCGCCTGGAGAGCTTTAGCTGGTTCCACTACCTGGAAGCGCGGCAGGAGTTCCTGGCGAGGGCCAATCCCCTGGAGTTCTTCTATCCGTTGAACCTGTTCGAGTTCGCCACCACCCGCGCCGGCATCTTCCCCTTGATGTTCACGTTCAGCCTGCGGGCGCTGGCCAAGTTCCAGGAACTGCACCGACGTGAGCCCTTCGACCTGGTTCACGACAACCAGAGCCTGGGCATCGGCCTGCTGCTGATAAAGAGCTTCGGCGTGCCGGTGGTGGCCACGATCCACCATCCTCTGTCGGTCGACGTGCGCAACGCCGTCGCCCAGGCCAAGGGCCCGATCGAGAAGGCCCGCCGCCTGATCTACTACCCTATCTTCATGCAGGAGTTCGTCGCCCGCCGCCTGGACAAGATCATCACCGTATCAGAGGCCTCAGCCAGCATGGTGGAGCGCGCCTTCGACATCCCCAGAGCGCAGATGAAGGCAATATATAACGGCATCGATACGGAGATATTCCGTCCGCTGAAGGTGTCGAAGGAGCCCAACAACGTGATCTACGTGGGCAATTCCGAGGACCGCAGCAAGGGGGCCGCCTACCTGCTCCGGGCGTTGCGCATCCTGCGCGACAGCGCGGACTATCGCCTGACCTTCGTCGATCGCCCTCGCCAGGGGCTGAAGCTGGCCCCTGGGTTGGTGCGCCGCTACGGGCTGAGCACGCGGGTGCGCTTCACGGGGCGGCTGACCACCGCCCAGCTCGTGCGCCACTACTGCCGCGCCCAGATGATGGTCTGCCCCTCGCTGTACGAGGGGTTCGGCCTGCCCGTCGCCGAGGCCATGGCCTGCGGCCTGCCGGTGGTGGCGACGACGGGGGGGGCGCTGCCCGAGGTGGTGGAAGACGGCGTCAGCGGCCTGCTGGTGCCGCCGGGCGACGCGCTCGCTCTGGCCGAGGCGATGCGCAGCCTGATGGAGGACGCTCAGCTCCGGCGCCGCCTGGGGCAGGCGGGCCGGCAGCGCGTGGTGGAGAAGTTCAGTTGGCGGAAGGCTGCCCTGGAGACCGAGGCCGTGTACGCGGAGGTGTGCCCCGACCGCTCGGGGGCGACAGTTCCGGCGGCGGCAGCCGCGTCGTAGCCAGCGTCCAGCCGATCCAGAAGGCTATCGAGAGAATCCCCAGGCTTGTCAGCAGAAGGGGCGCTGCCAGGGCCCAGTAGCTGCGCCGGCGCACCCCGTTCAGCAGGACGGCAACGATGGCCAGCGTGCTGCTACAGATGATGACCCCATAGAGCCGCGAGCGGTCTGGACGCGGCCTGGGTAGGCTGCTCTCAATCATGGTTCGGCAAAGAAGGTAGGCCCTGGCGCCCCCGGCAGGACTCGAACCCGCAGCCTCCTGGTCCGAAGCCAGGCGCTCTATCCAATTGAGCTACAGGGGCACAGCCAGCCAAGCTAAGCCCCGATCTGGACCGGGGCCAACAGAGTATTCAACAAGCCCCAGAGAGTTTATCATAGGCGCGGGGCGACAACAACCGTTTGCCTCCGCTGGGAGCAGGGCTTGCGCCCAAGGCGCATCGCCTTTGGCGGAGGGGCCCTGCCCTGCGTTGTGAACTTCCACAGGCCCCCGACTAGCCGGGGCGCAGCCAGGAGAGCCGCGTGGAACAGGACGTCGAGGTCATGACGAAGACGGTGGAGGAACTCCTGCGGGGCGAGGCCCTGGAGGAGGCCGTCGAGCTGGTATCCTCTATCCACCCGGCCGACCAGGCGGAGCTCTTCTGGCACCTGGAGCCGGAGCTACGGCAGAGCTTTCTCGCCCTGCTCTCGGCGGAGGGGTTGGCCCATCTCCTGGAGTACCTGGAGGACGAGCAGCGGGCCGAAGTGGTGGAGAAGATGCCGCGGGCGTCCCTGGCCCGCGTCCTGGACAGGATGAACAACGACGTGGCGGCCGACATCCTGCACGACCTGCCGCCATCGGAGAGGGCACGAGTGCTCTCCACTATGAGCACGGCCACCGAGGTGACGCCCCTCCTGGAACATGCGGAGGAGAGCGCGGGCGGGATCATGACCCGCGGCTTCGTGGCCCTCCACGCCGAGATGGCCGCCCAGGACGCCATCACCTACCTGCGCCTGCGCCAGCCCAACGTGGAGGAGGCGTACTACCTGTACGTCATGGATGCGGTTAATCGCCTGGAAGGGGTGGTGAGCCTACGCCAGCTAGTGGTCGCTCCCCCCCACACCCCCATCCGGGAGATCATGAGTCGGGACGTGATCTCGGTAGGCCCGGAGACAGACCAGGAGGAGTGCGCCCGCCTGATCCAGCGCTATCGCCTGCGGGCCCTGCCGGTGGTGGACGAAGACCGGCGCCTGCTGGGCATCACCACCATGGACGACGCCATGGCGGTGATCTCCGAAGAGGCCACCGAGGACATGTACCGTATAGTGGGCCTGCCAGCGCAGGAGAGCGTCTTCGACCCCGTCACCGTCTCGGCTCGGCGGCGTCTGCCCTGGCTCTTCCTCAACATTCTGACAGCCTTGGCGGCGGCAGGGATGGTCAACGCCTTCAAAGGCACGATCGCTCAGGTGGCAGCCGTGGCCGTGTTCATGCCAATGGTGGCCGGCCTGGGGGGTAACGCCGGCATCCAGACGATCACATTGGTGGTGCGGGAGATCGCCCTGGGAGAGATCGAACTGCGGGATGCTCGGCGGGTGCTGATCAAGGAGGTCACCATGGGCCTCCTGAAAGGCATCATTTTCGGCGTCGTCGTCGGCCTGGTAGCCTGGGCCTGGCAGGTCAACTGGACTCTGGGCCTGGTGGTGGGCCTGGCCATGCTCCTGAACATGCTGGTGGCCGGCTTTTCGGGAGCGGTCATACCGTTGGGCTTGCGCTGGCTACGCCTCGACCCGGCCCTCGCCTCGGGGATCTTACTGACGGCGGTTACGGACGTTCTGGGCTTCTTCTTCCTGCTGGGCTTGGCGACCCTGTTTGTGGTCTAGGTGGCCTTACGGGCAGGGGCGAGCCCTGCCACTACTGAACGGCGGCCATCTGTACGGCGATGGTAGTGCGCTGGCCGTCCTCCTGGATGGCGGTGATGGCCACGGTGCCCGCCTCCTGGGTGTTGCTGCGTCTGGCGAAGGCGATGACGGTGACCGGCTGATCGGGGATCTCCAGGACATTGTCCACCTGCCAGGGGTCCTTGGCCAGGGCCTTTTCGTAGAAGGCGCGAACCGTCTCGGCGCTGTCCTGGGTTTGCATTTGGACGACGAACCT
>JAUYDU010000020.1 GCA_030691665.1 Chloroflexota bacterium | reverse complement strand
CGCTTGCCCGCTGACGCCTGGCGGGCATGGAAGACAGAGAAGAGAGACATGGTGCGCGAGTGGGCAGAGGTACCCTACGTGCCGACCCGCGAATATGAGAAGAAGGACAGCCGTCCTTACCGCTACCTGGCGATAAGGGTGCGCCGACAGCAGGGAGCGCTATTTGAGGACGGGGCGCAGGCACGCCACTTTGCGGTAGTCACCAACCTGTGGGACATGGAGGGACAGGCCCTCCTGGAGTGGCAGCGAGGCAAAGCGGGGACCATAGAGCAGGTGCACCACATACTGGTGGGCGAACTGGCCGCGGGCGTATTCCCCAGCGCCAAGCACGGAGCCAACGCCGCCTGGCTGAGGCTGCAGGTGATCACGCATAACCTGCTCCAGTTGCTCAAGAAGGTAGCCTTGCCGGAAGAATATGCCGACGCCCACCCCAAGCGGCTGCGCTTCGCCGTCCTACCCCAGGGTAGGACCATAATGGGACGCCTGGTAAGCCATGCCGGACAGACCCTGCTCCGCATCGCCGGTGAAGTGTTGGAGGCAATGGTAGCCCCGGGAAGGAGGAAGATACGGGGGTCGGCCTGGGCCGCAACCTGAGCGGCCTCTGGCCAAAGAGACTCAACGATAGCCTGCCGCAGCTATCGCGGGGAAGGTGTGCGCCACAACGGGCGGTGGCCACTCTTTTTCACCAAAACGAGGCCCGAACCCCACGCACCTGGCTTCCGATTGAGGCGCCAGCCCGTCTGGGTGCTGCCAGAGGCTCCAAAACACGCCCTCACTCACAAAGCCCGCCGCGGCTCACAGGAATCCACGGATTACGGCTCCTGCGTGATACTGGGTACTCGATCTGGTGCACGGAGGCGAATCGGCGTGCCTAATCTGCAACCGTCTTGGGAGTCCTCATCGGCTCATGAAGAAGCCGGAAGTGCGAGCGCAAAGCCCTGGAAGCGGTGGGGTGCCATTTGGCCTTCGCAGGCACACGTGGTATTATTGGCAACGCGGTCGCGCCTGGGTGACGAGGTTGGGTGGCATGATGGCGGCAGTGCGCGGTGTGCGATCAGGCGAGCGCGTATCGCCGGAAGGTGCGGCACCTCAGGCAGGTTGGCTCGGTGGCCGCGTCGACCGCAAGAACGATTGAGGAGGTAGGAATGCCAGGAGCCATGGGCGGCTTCAAGCTGATAAAGGCGGCCCGCCTCATCGACGGCACGGGAAGGCCGCCTGTCGAGCGGGGCGCAGCCCTCGTGGAGGGAGACACCATCCGGGCTATCGGAACCTGGGAAGACGTCAGACCTCCCGAAGGTGCGACCGTCCAGGAATTCACCTACGATGGCAAGACCATCCTGCCCGGGCTGATAGACTGCCACGTCCACCTGAACGGATTCGGTGACGGGCGCAGGGGCGACGACTTGGCGCTCCTTCCAGACGAGGTGCTCGTGCTTCAGTCGGCGCGAAACGCCCGGGCACACCTCTATTCCGGCGTGACCGCATTACGCGACTGCGGCGCCAAGCACGCCACCACCTTGATGTTGCGCAAGGCTGTGGAGATGGGCATTACGCCTAGCCCGAGGCTCATACTATGCGGTAAGCCGCTGGCTATCATCGGCGGCCACCTGAGCTACTTCGGCGCGGAGGTGACCGGCGCAGACCAGTGCCGCGCTGCCGTCCGCCAAGCCATCAAAGATGGAGCCGACTTCATCAAGATAACTGCCACTGGGGGAAGCACGCGCACATCCTTCCCCGGGCTTCCCTCCTTCAATCTAGACGAGATGAAGGCAATATGTGGGGAGGCTCACAAGTTCGGAAGGCACACCGTTGCCCACTGTGTAGCCGCAAGGGGCATCATCAACGCTCTCGACGCTGGCGTGGACACGATCGTGCATTGCAGCTTCATGGAGCCCGATGGCAGTCGCAAGTTCCGCCCTGACGTTGCCGAGCGCATAGCCAAACAGGGCGTCTTTGTCAACCCGACTCTGGGCCAGGCCAGGGTGAGGATACGGGCGCTTGAGGGCAAGGCGAGCCAAGGCTCTCTCACGGCGGCCGAGGCGGCCGAGCTTGAAGAGATGCAACGGAACACGGAAGCCAGCATGGAGAACGTACGCCGCATGCTGTCCCTCGGGGTCACCATGGTTTGCGGCTCGGACGCTTCCTGGGCTTGGTATCCCATGGGCGGGTTCCAACACGAGTTGGAGGCGCTGGCACAGGCGGGGATGTCGCCGATGCAGGTCATCGTCTCCGCCACCTTCGACTCCGCGCGCTCCTGTTGGGTCGCCGACCGGCTGGGCACGCTGGAGCCGGGTAAGCAGGCCGACGTGCTAGTAGTGGATGGAGACCCGTCCAGGGACATGGAAGCCCTTTGGAACGTGGCCGACGTGTTCCTTGCAGGCAACCGGGTGGACCGGGACAGGTTCATCTAGAGGGTGGCTTCCGAGGTCTCGATCCGTCCTGCTGGCACCTGCCCACTCCGAGCGCGCCGTATCTGGAAGCCAGCTGATCCAAGGGAGCGCGGCGATGGCGACGACAGCCGGTGCGCCGTTGAAGGTGAAGGCCGCGCACTACGTGGAGGAAGAGCTACCGGGCCCGGCACGCACCCAGCGACCTCTGGCGTCAAGACTTTGCCAGCGAAGCTCACGCTCGACTGAACGGGCTGGGTGGGGCACACCTGGCTCGGCTTTGACAGCTGCATCGCGCTGGTAGTGTAGACGGCGGGGCCTGTCGCGGTGGACAAACCTTAGACCAAAGTTCCTGGACATCCTAGATAGGGAACGAATACAATAATACTGCATGATGTAGACAGAAGCCAGCCCAAGACTCTTGATAAGCTCTGCTTTCCTATGGTAGTATCCAGGTACGGCAAGCAACGGAGCCGAGGGCAAAGCGGTAGGCAGAAGGAAGGGGCGTTCGGGCACCGCCGGCATCCATGTGTCTATCGTCCGGAAGGAGTACCGGGGGAAGGTGTACGAGCATGTCTTCCTCCGGCAGTCCTACCGCGAGGGAGGCAAGGTCCGCAAACGCACCGTAGGCACGTTGAAGGGCGTTCCCCGCCCTATGGTCGACCAACTTCGTCGCATCCTACGGGGCGAGACCCTGGTCCCGGTGTCGGATACCTTCGAGATCCGCCGCAGCCTCCCCCACGGCCACGTCGCCGCCGTGCTGGGCACAGCGCGGCGGCTGGGCCTGGAGCGGTTGGTGGCCCCCGGCCCGGCACGCTGGCGGGCCCTGGTCCTGGCCATGGTGGTCACGCGGCTCCTCCAGCCCGCCTCCAAGCTGGCCACCGCCCGGGGCCTGCAGGAGGAGACCCAATTCACCAGCCTGGGGGAGCTTCTCGATGTGGGCGACGTGGACGAAGACGAGCTCTATGCGGCCCTGGACTGGCTGGGTACCCAGCAGGCCCGGATCGAGCGCAAGCTAGCGAAGCGGCACCTTACCGACGGCTGCCTGGTACTGTACGACCTGACCTCCGCTGCCTACACCGGGAGCCACTGCCCCCTGGCTGCCTTCGACTTCCCGTCGGAAGGTGGGGGGCGGCACCGCTACCGCCAGGTCCGGACCGGGCTGGTGTGCACTCGGGAGGGTATTCCCGTGGCGGTGGAGGTGTTCCAGGGAAATACCGTAGATTCCACCACGGTGCGCAGCCAGGTGGAGAAGCTCCGGGAGCGTTTCGGAGTGCGACGCGTGGCGGTGGTAGGGGACCGGGGCGTCCTCACCGAGGCCCTCCTCCGGGAGGACCTGGCTCTGGAGGGGCTGAACTGGATCACTGCGCTACGGGCGCCGGCCATCCGCGCCCTGGTGGAGGCAAGGGCTCTCCAGCTCTCCCTCTTCGACCAGCGGGACCTGGCGGAGATCACCTCCCCGGACTACCCTGCGGGTACCCGCGTAGCGGGTGGGCTCATCGCTTGCCGCAACCCCCTCCTGGCCGAGGAGCGGGCACAGAAGCGGGAGGAGATGCTGTGTGGGCCACGGAGAAGAAGCTGGACGAGATTGTGGCAGCCACCGGGTACCCGCCTTGCGGGTGGGCACGTCGGCCCCTCTGCGGTGAGGCCGAGATCGGCCTGCGGGTCGGTGCGGTGGTGAACAAGCAGCGCATGGGCAAGCACTTCCGGCTGCACATCACCGATGTGGGGTTCTCCTACGAGCGGGATATCGAGAGCATCGCTGCGGAGGCCGCCCTGGACGGCCTCTACGTCATCCGCACCAGCGTCCCGGCTGCGGAACTGGCGGCGGAGGAGACAGTGCGCGCCTACAAGGGGCTGGGGGTGGTGGAGCACGCTTTCCGCTGCCTGAAGAGCGTTGACCTGAAGGTGCGCCTCTTCTACCACCACCTGGCCGGCCGGGTGAAGGAGCATGTGTTCCTGTGCATGCTGGCCTACTACGTAGAATGGCACATGCGCCGGGCCCTGGCCCCGATCCTGTTTGACGACGATGACCGGGGTGCGGCCCAGGCCCAGCGCGGGTCTGTGGTAGCCCCTGCCGTACGGTCGCCCGGGGCCCAAGCACAAGGCCCAGACGAAGCGCACCGCCCAGGGGGAAGCGGTGCACAGCTTCCAGACCCTCCTCTTGGACCTGGCTACCATCGCCAAGAATGCCATCGTCTTCAAGATCGGCGGCCTGGATTTCCAGGAAGAGCCAACCTACGAGCGCACTACCACGCCTACCGCCCTCCAGCAGCGGGCCCTTGAGCTGCTTGGCGTAGCCCTCAAGTAGCCAGAAGAATCACGGGCTCGCAGCTACGAAGCCCATCTATCACCCGCGGGAACTTTGGATTAGCGGATTGTCCACTCGCGAGGTGTCATCTGCTAGGTCAAGCGCGAACGTCGCCCCATGCACAATGGGCGCCTTCATGATGAGGCCGAGCAATTCCCTCAGTTGGTCGCCCCAATCGCGCCCTTTCAGGCCCGGCCCTTTCCATGGCTCAGGCTGGCAATACTCCCGGCGCTTGCTTGTCCTCTCGCCACCTTCGCCGCCCGGACCAAAGCCTCCTCTACGTCCTGCCGCATGATCCCGTAGTGGGTCACCATGCGTATCCCATCGCCGGAGGTGGTCACTTTGACCCCCCCTTCGGCCAAGCGGGCAACGAACTCCTCCCGTGAGCCGTCCACGGTGAATATGACGATGTTGGTCTGGACACGCCTCGGGTTAATGTGGACGCCGGGCACATGGGCCAGCCCCTCGGCCAGGACGTGGGCGTTCTCGTGGTCCTCCGCCAGGCGCTGCACCATTGTCTGGAGCGCCACGACGCCGCAGGCGGCGATTATGCCGGCCTGGCGCATCCCGCCGCCCACCACCTTCCGCCACTTGCGCGCCCGCTCCACGAACTCCTTCGTCCCACAGATGAGGGAGCCCACGGGGCAGGCCAGCCCCTTGGAGAGGCAGAAGGACAGGTCGTCCACGTCCTTCACCAGCTCCTTTACCGGCAGCTCCAGGTAGACGGCGGCGTTGAAGACGCGGGCACCGTCCAGGTGGATGGAGATGCCCTGCGGGTGAACGACGGCCGCCAGGGAGGCTATCTGATCAGGGGTGACCACAGCACCGCTGCAGCGGTTGTGCGTGTTCTCGATGCAGAGGAGGGTGGTGGGAGGGTTGTGGATGTTAGGGCCGCGAATGGCCTCGCGCACCGCCTGGGGGGCCATCATGCCGTGCTCGTCATTGGACACGAGGCGCAACTGGACGCCGGCCAGTGCCGCGGCACCCCCCACCTCGCCGAGGAATATGTGGGCGTCTGATCCCACGATTATCTCGTCGCCGCGATGGCAGCGGGCGAGGATGGAGACCAGGTTTCCCTGGGTCCCGCTGCTGACGAGCAGCGCCGCCTCCTTCCCCGTGACCTCCGCCGCCATCTCTTGGAGCCTGTTGACGGTGGGGTCCTCGCCAAAGACGTCGTCCCCCAACTCGGCCTCGTACATCGCCTTGCGCATCTCGGGGGTGGGGAGGGTGACGGTGTCGCTGCGAAGATCGATGACTCTCAACGCTTCTCCTCCCATGGACAGGGCTGCCTCTCACCAGTTAGGCCGAAGGGCAGCGATGCCCAGATTCGCGGCCGAAGGGTCGCCGATTGTTACGATTCCCCTGTCAGGGCGCGTTGCGGGTTTTCTACCATCACGGCATGGAACTCCTCCTCGGCGAGGCCGGTCTCCTTGCCAAGTATTGTTGCCAACTGCAGGAGGATGAACTCGTAGCCAGCCCCCCCCAATACGCAACGTAGTGGCTTCGTGTTGTCCAACTAGCTATGACGATGCTAGCACACAATGACTCCCGTTTGCAACCCATAGGACGCTCATTGCCCGCCGCTGCCTCCGCATTGCGATATCATGACTTAGCTTCATCCGGGGAATGCGGGATAAACACCCCGAGAGGGGAGACTGGAGGGATACGCCTTGGGAGAATCATACCAGAGTGACGGGAACCAAGGGGAGAGGAACGAGGTCCATGATGCCCTGGAAGCCTACGTCAGGGAAGGCGCCAGGAGGATGTTAGTCCCGACGAGTCGGGAGATGAAGAAGTGGACACCTTCCTGGGCCGGCACCGGTACGAGCGCGGCAAAGCCTTCCGTGGGTACAGGAACGGGCACCATCCGCCCCGGGAGGTGACGGTGGGCCTGGGGCCGGTGAAGGTGCGAGTGCCTCGGGTGGCGGAGGTGCCTTCTGAGGTAGCGCCCCAGGGGTTCCAGTCGCAGATAGTGCGGCGCTACGAGAGGGCCTCGCAGAGCACCCAGCGGCTGTTCGCCCGGCTCTACCTGGAGGGGCTGGCGACTGGAGACTTTAGTCCCGATGCATCGGGAGAGCTGGTGGGGGAGACCACGGCCTTGCCGGCCAACGCGGTAGTGAGGCCGAAGGAGCGCTGGGGAGAGGAGTACGAGGCGTGGCGCAAGCGGCCTCTGTGGGAGCACCAGTACGCCTACATCTGGGCTGATGGCATCTACCTGGGCGCTGGCTGGAGAAGGAGAAGACGGCGCTCTTGTGCGTCCTGGGTGCCAGAGAGGATGGAGAGAAGGAGTTCTTGGCCATGGAGTCCGGCTATAGGGAGAGCACCGAGAGTCGGGCTGGGACGCTGCGGGACCTGCGCTCCCGGGGCCTCCAGGCGCCCCTCCTGGCCATCGGAGATGGCGCCCTGGGGCTGTGGGCAGCCCTGGACCAGGTGTTTCCCACCACCGGGCATCAGAGGTGTTGGAACCACCGGGTCCTCAACGTACAGGCCAAGCTTCCCAAGCGGCTGCAACCGGAGGCGCGGAGACGGCTGCGGGAGATGACGCTCGGACACCCAGGCGGCCTGTGAGGAGCTACGAGACCGCTACGTGGCAGACCTGCGTGACGCTGATCAGCACTCATCCGCCGAGACGGTGCTTCGGGGCTGGGAGGAGTTCGTCACCTTCTACCACTACCCCAAGGAGCACTGGACACACCTGTGGACCGCCAACCCCCTGGAGTCCGTCTTCGGTGGGATGAGGCTCCGGACCGATGCAGCCAATCCCGACCTGTCGGGACGGGACAACGCCCTCTACCTGGTGTTCAAGATCGTGCAGCGGCTGAGCGGGCGCTGGCGAGCCCTGAACGGGGGAGCGAACCTGATGGCTCTGGTGCTGGCGGGATGCTCCTTCAAAGACGGACTCCTGCAGCGGCGGGAGGCGCGTCAACTCCGTCGGACGGAGCCTGATGGACCGGAGGGCTGGAAGGGAATTTCCACAACTTTGCCATGACGGTGGTCGACGCCACCGGGAGATGAAAATGGGGGCAGGGAGATGTAGGCTGGAACGCCTGGACTACAGGGTAACCCTTGAACCAGTCGACGCATTTCGCATTTTCAGAGCACTCTTGAGAAGACCTCGGACGCAGAGGTCGCGTGAGTCGCTCTCCCGGGCAGGTAGATGACAGCGACAGACTTTCCAAATGGCCAGCCCGTTCAAGCGCGGCGGGCTAGCCTGGGGTCAAGAGCGTCGCGCAACCCGTCCCCCATCAGGTTGATCGCGAGCGCTGTGAGAGAGAGGAACAGCCCCGGGAAGAAGGTGATCCATAACGCTATCTGGATATAGGTGCGCCCAACGCCCATGATGTTGCCCCACGTGGGGATCTCCGGCGGCGTGCCCGCTCCCAGGAAGCTCAGGGACGCCTCAACAATCACTGCGGATGCGAACACGAACGTGGCCTGGACGATGATGGGCGCCAGGGCGTTGGGCAGGATGTGCAGCGCCATGACCCTGGACGGACCAACGCCGATGGCCCTCGCCGCTGTGATGAACTCCTGGTCGCGGAGCATCAGCACAGCCCCACGGACTACACGCGCCATCCGCGGCGTGTCCACCACCGAAATCACGATGATGACGTTCTGCACGCTGCCGCCCAGGAGCGCTATCAGGGCTAGGGCCAGCAGAAGGGTGGGGAAGGCCATGATACCGTCCATGAAACGCATGACGACGCTGTCCGCGGTGCGAAAGTAGCCAGCAATCAGGCCGATGACGGTGCCAGCTGACGCCACGATGGCAGCCACCGAAGCCCCGACCAATAGAGAGATCCGGCTTCCATAGATGGTGCGCGCGTATACATCCCGGCCCACGTGGTCCGTACCGAACCAATAACGAGAGGACGGCGGTTGGAACCGGTCGGCACCGTGTAGCCTGACAGGGTCCTGATGGGCAATGAGCGGGGCGAAGATGGCGATTGTGGCCATCACCACAAGGATGACCGCCCCGGCCAGCATGTTGGGATTCTTCTGAAAGGCCCTCGCCGACGCCTTCAGGAACCGGGAGACGGCCCCCGGAGGCCTTACCACGGCTGTCCCGACGAGGTCTGTGCTTTGCCTCTCCATCAGTACCGAATCCTCGGGTCAAGGTACGCGTAGACCACGTCCACCACGAGGTTCACCATCACGTAGGCCGTGGCCACAAGCATCATCACACCCTGGATCACAGGGAAGTCCCGCCGGCTGACGGCATCCACCACCAATCGCCCCGTCCCAGGGATGGAGAAGACCGTCTCCGTGACCACCACCCCGGTCACCGCTAGAGCGAACGCCAGGCCTATGATGGTCAACACAGGGATGGAGGCCGGCCTGAAGGCGTGGCGCACCATGATCACCCGCTCCGGCAGCCCCTTGGCCCGGGCCGTGCGGATGTAGTCCTCTCGCAGCACCTCCAGCATGCTGGACCGAGTCATTCGTGCGATGAGGGCTATGAAGGCGATTGCGATGGTCACGGCAGGAAGCGTAAGACTTCTTAGGAAAGGTAGGAGGCCCTGAGAAAGCGGAACATAGCCCATCACCGGGAAGAGGGGCAACTTGACGGCCAGGAGCCAGATGAACATGAAGCCCAGCCAGAAACCGGGAATGGAATAGCCGAGGACGGCGAAGACCATTACCGCCCGGTCTATCCAGGTATTGGCGTTCCAGGCTGCCAGGATGCCCATCGGCACCCCGATAATGACGGCCAGGGTCAGGCCCATTATAGCAAGGGAGATGCTGGGCTCAAGGCGAGGTCCCAGAAGCTCCAGCACCGAGTGGCCCGTGAAGATGGAAGTGCCGAGGTTGCCGGAGAAAATGCCTCCAAACCAGTCCAGGAACTGCCGATATGTGGGCTTGTCCAGCCCAAGGGTATGGCGCATTCTATCTACGGTTTCTTTGTCGTAGCCTCCTTCCACGCCAATCAACATCGCCACCGGGTCTCCTGGCACAATATGCATGATGGCAAACGTGATTACGCCCACCATGAAAATCACCAGGAGGCTCATCAGCACACGCCGGAGGATATAGGCTTGCATCGCCTTCGGCTCTCCTCTGCCTCAAACCGTCGTTGGGTGCCTTCTGTGCGCGGGTCTACGACGGTGCCTACTGGGTGCGGGGGGACGCGCCAACGGCCTTCCTTGGCGCATCCCCCCGCGCTGGGGCATCCCTGAGGGTGGCTAGCGTTCTAGCCAGACGTCGAAGAAGAGGGGGAAGAGGTAGTTCTTGATCCCTTTCACCTCGTTCCGGTAGGCCCTCGGCGGGAAGAACATACCCACCTTCAGAATGGGCAACTCATCCCAGTGGATCTCGTCCAGTTGCCTGACCGCCTCTATCTGCTGTTTGAAATCCGTGGCCTCCATGAACTTCCTTCGCACGGCGGTGGCCTTGTCTCCCGGGTCCGGCCAACCGGAGACAAAGGGGCTCTTCACCACACCGTCGTAGCCCAGGGGGTCCACTCCGTTGGCAAAGTTTGTGAAAGACATGCTGGCCTCAAAGCCCTCTCCCGTGGGCCCCCGAGCTACTTGGGTTGCCCAGTCCACTGCCACCACCTCGGCCTTGAAGCCGATGTCCTCTAGAATCTCCCGCATCACAAGAGCGCCATCAGGCATCCAGACCATGTCCTGGGCGGCGAAGATGCGGACCCTAGCTCCCTCAACCCCCGCCTGCTTGACTAGCTCCCTGGCCTTCGGGAGATTGCCCTTGAGGGTCTGGATCTGTTTCCCTGCACCCATAGCATTCTCTGACCACACAGTGCCACAGTGCAGGAAGAACGGGCATTCTTTCCACCAGGAGGGGTCGCCCACCGTCGTCGTCATGACCCTCTCAACCCCGGCGCCGTAGGCCACCGCCTGACGTGCCAGCTTATTGTTGAAAGGAGGCGCGGCGTGGTTGAAGCTGAAGACACCCATGTGCCCGTCCTGGACTTTCAGAACGGTTATGCCGGCTGTCCCCGCCAAAGTCTTTCCCAGGGCCAGGTTGAAGTCGTCCAGGTATTGGACTTCCCCTGTCTTGAGGGCTGACACCCGTGAGGCGTGGTCGGGTATCTCCACAACCTCAAGCCGGTCCAGATAGACCGTATGCCCACCGGCCAGGAAATCGGAGGGCTCCGGGCGAGACTTGTAGTCGGCCCACCGCTCCAGCACGAGACGGCTGCCAGGCACCCATTCCACAAACTTCCACGGCCCGGTGCCGATGGCCTCCTTGACAGGCTCACCCACTTTGATGGAGTAGATGCTGGGGGGCATCACCGACGCCATGTAGGGGTCTGGCTGGGCCATGACGACAAGGAGGTAGCTGCTCGGCTTGGTCAGTTGAAGCTTGAAGGTCAGATCGTCTACTTTCTGGAAGGCGGCTGTGAAGTTATCGGGAACGGCAGTGAAATCCCGGAAGAAGCCCCGGGTCATAGGGTTGAGGCTGGCCTCCCTGACCACGCTGGCGATTACATCTTCCACCCGCAGGGGGTCGCCGTTATGGAACTTCAGCCCTGCCCGCAGCTTGAAGGTCCAGGTCTTGCCATCAGCGCTAGTCTGCCAGGTGTCCACCAGCTGAGGCCGGATCTCGTACTTGGAGTTCAGGGTGAACATCTGCTCATAGACGTTACGCCCAACGTACCCGGTCACTATGGCACCTGTTGCGTGGGGGTCTAGGAATTTGATGCCGCCCTGTGGTACCACTTTGAGGATACCGCCGTACCTGGGCTTGGCCTCAGGCATCGGTGCGGTGGGCGTGGCCGTTGCAATTGGCGTAGGCGTCGCTGTGGGCGTCGGAATGGGGGTTGGCGTCGGGGGCACCTTGGTAGGCGTTGCGGTAGGTATAGGCGTTGGCGCAGGCGTAGGGGTAGGCGTGGCCGCCGGCCCGCACGCCACGGCCAGAACCAGGGCTGCCACCAGGACCGACAGGAGCACCTTGAGGATGGACCGCGAAAATACGTGCACTGCGAGCCTCCTATTGTATGAGTGTGCTGTGGACGAGATCCTGTTGGTGATTCTGCTCCCCATCGCGCGGCGCAGTTAAAGAGCAACCGCACCACCCGATTCTATCGTGCTGTCGTTGCTTTTGTCAACTCCCCGATTTGCGCTCTTATGGCAGCGTACATACCCACATGCGCGACGTTATCCGTCGCACCCTGACAATATCACTGAGGCCCTCCGGACGTGCACAAAACGCTGTTCTGTGCAGCATACCTCATGTGCCACCTCCATTCACAATCGGCCGATGGGCAATCAGGGGGGGGACGTGTTCACGCTCCAGCAGACCCTTCGCCATACGCCCCTTGAGATGGTTCGCCACTACGTGAACCTGGCCAGCGCCCACGTGATGACCCAGTACAAGCGCTTCTCGCGGTGGACAGAATAAACCTGAGGCAGGTCAACAGGGCCGTCATGCTTCACAAGAGCCCTAGAAACGGGGCCGAAAAGCCCCTGTGCAGAATGATGGCCGTGGTGCGGCCCAGCAAGAGAGCAAGATGACGTTCAGGAGGGATGTGAACTGGGCCAGGATAATGCCTTCGGAAGGGGCTTGCCGGTCTCCTTCGGCGG
>JAUYDU010000528.1 GCA_030691665.1 Chloroflexota bacterium | reverse complement strand
GAAATCATCGCGGAGAGGGTCCGCGACCTGGCCCGCGCCGCATCCGCGGAGGAGTCTTGGGCCCGTTTTCTAGGAGGGCTGAGAAAAAAGCTCAGCCGCTAAGACTAGGGATCGACAGGTCAGTCCCCGGTCGGCCGCCATAGATGCAGGTATGAAAATAATCCTATCCATCGGGTCTATACTCTTGCTGGTCACAGTGTGGCTGGGGCGAGAGGCGGCCGAGAGCACCTACGCTCAGGAGAGTCCCCGCTTGGCCAGCCTAGAGATCGACATCTGGCCCGAGTTCGACCGGCCAGCAGCCCTGGTGATCCTTCGTGCCGAGATAGCAGGAGACGTGACCCTTCCAGCTACAGTTTCGCTCCGCATCCCGACCTCCTCAGGCGGCCCGGCGGCCCTAGCGTCCGCTGCTTCCGCGGACAGCCAGCTATTCGACCTTCCGTACCAGCGCACCGATGCCCAGGTGGACTTCATAACGCTGACATTCTCCACTCCGGATCGCTTCTTTCAGTTGGAGTTCTACGACCCCCTGCGGATCGACACCGCCGACCGGAACTACACCTACGTTTGGCCCGGCGACCTCCCGGTAGACCAGCTAAGTGTGGAGCTCCAGCAGCCGGCTGGAGCGGCCGATCTATCCGTGCAACCGGAACTCGGTGCCGGCGTCGTCAACCCTGACGGACTCGTTTACCGCCAGGCCGACCTGGGTGCCTTCGACATGGGTAACGGGCTCACCATCGACATCCGCTATCGAAAGACCGACCCGCGTACCTCGGCAGAGATTCTCGGCTTGGAAACACGCGCCCCGCCGTCAGCGGCAGAGGGCACGGGGTCAGAGGTGCCCCGCTGGCTGCTGGTCCTGCCTGTGCTAGCGGCGCTCGTCATTGGCGCGTCAGGTGTCATTCTGTGGCGCCGGCGTGGTTGGCTGCCTTCCACATCGGCCCGACGCATGACGCGGGCAGGCCGGAGACGCGAGCAGGCCGCCGGGCAGCCAGAGAACGTGCCCCACTTCTGCCCGCGATGCGGTAACCGCTTGCGCTCCCGCGACCGCTTCTGCCCTGAATGCGGCACTGCGGTCAGGACAAGCTAGCAGGCGCTTGGTACGCCAGGAGGCGGCGGCCCAGGTAGGTCTGCCGCGCCCAAGCCCCCAGAGGATGGCTGCTACCCAAGGAGCGCTATGAGCGGCCGGTCCCTCGTCTTGACCCTCGTCAACCTCGCCCTGGCGAACGCCATCGTGTGGTTCGTCATCGCCCAGGGATGGCCGTAGCGTTCTTGCTAGCCCTGGCGTTGGCATCGTCACCGCAGACCGCGTGGTACGCCAGGAGGGGGCAGCTGAGGGAGAGCCTGCTTCCTTGCCAACCCTCGCGCCTGCGAGTAGGATAAGGCCGCCGTCGAGCCGCGCATCCAGTACGCGCAGACCACTGACGGGGTGAGCATCGCCTTATGGACACTGGGGGAGAGTACGGCCCTTCTGCACTTACGAGGCGCTGCAATCGGCGATATCTAAGTGGAGTGGTAGTGGCCTGTGACGCTGACGCGACGAACGCCTGAGGGAGAAAAAGAAGTTTGCTCTTCCCGTAGGAATGCCTGGCTGCGGCTAGACGACGCTACTCTCTTGAAGGAGTGCCATCAAAAGCACTATCGGGCGAGCGGGCCGGGTGGCCAGCGGCGGAACAAGGTCGAGACTGCCGTCCGCCTCCACCACCGGCCCACCGGCCTCATGGCTCAGGCAGAGGAGTCGCGCTCCCTAGAGGAGAACCGGGTCCGGGCCATTCGGCGCCTGCGCGAGCGCATGGCGCTGGAACTGCGGGCGCCACTCGACTTGGAGGCACCACCTCTAGTCCCTGAGTTCGTGGGGCAGGTGGGCCCGAAGGGCGGCCTTTCCATAAACCGACGTAATCGAGCCTATCCAATCGTTGTCGCCACTGTGCTTGACGCGCTTGAAGCAGCGGAAGGAAGCTACGCGAAGGCGGCCCGGGCCCTCGGCCTCACCACCAGCCAGGTCATACGCTTTCTGCGCTCACACCCGCAAGTATGGCGCGCGGTAGAGCAGGCTCGGCGCGCGCGAGACTAACCCTTTCGTGCTGCTAGCGGCCTGGCACGTGGTGGGCACGAGGCCGGATCTCCAATGAAGCCCACACCTGAGCGGCCTGTCGCGCTGCCTGCCCTCACCGCAGACCGCGTGGTACGCCAGGAGGCGGTGGCTGGGGTAGGGGGTTCTGACGTCGGGCATGGTCGGCATTCAGGACACCGGCCCAGAGCGGGTGCATAGCCCCTCCTCAGAGTGTTACGCGCGTACAAAGCTGTCTCCACACATGGGCCGCGTTTCTGCAATCGTTGCAGGAACGACCGCGAAGTCGCGCGTCTGCCCCTTGTGACCGCGGCTCCGGCTCGTGTTACAATCCTGACGAAAGCTGAAGGAGGGACACAATGGGACGCAAGGAAAAGGGCGGCAAGAATGTCAAGAAGCCTAAGCAGGACAAGGTCAAGAAAGGGCCGAGCGGGAGGCCTGCTCCTCGAGAGCCTGTAGGCGGCGCTCGAGGCGCTGGACCTCGTAGGCCGCAGTAGACCCGGGGCCGGCCCGTCGCCGGCTGGTCCAGCGGCGCCCCACACTTGACGCAAGTCCTTAATTTCTCTGGCATGGTCCCCTACCTCAATTCGCGGCCACACGCGTAAACGTGCCTCACCGTTAGCAGACTAAAAACGCTCAGGCTTTTGACCCGCACTACCTCCCATGTGCCGGCGCCCACCGACCGCCGCAGGCTGAGCAGCGACGCCAGCGCCCAGGCGGTCACGGCTGGCCCTCCTTTGCCCCCAGGTCTAGGGCCAGGCTCACAAGGTCGCCGCGACCTTCCTTCGCCGGCCGGCCATCCCAGCTACCAGTCGCGCGGGCGGGTCGTCGCCCCCACCGCAGGCGCCTGGTACGCCAGGAGGCGCTGGGGGAGGTAGGCAAGTCAGAGTGAACGACTGGCTCCTCGTCCTGACCCTCCTCAACCTCCTCCTGGCCGACGCCATTGTCTGGCTCGCCATCGCCCAGGGCTGGCCGTGACGCACACCATGACTTCATCGTGAGGCTCGTGGTGGCGATGGCTTCTTCCCTTGCCAACCCTCGCGGCTGCGAGTAGGATTAGGGCCGTCAGGCCCTCTAGCTTGTAGGAGGTACGCCGATGAGGCGGATCGTTCTGTTGCTGGTCGCGCTGGTGGTCACAACCCTGGTTCTTGCCTGTGAGGAAGAGAAGGAGGAAGCAGCTGTAGCAACACCGAGCCCAGCCATCACGGTGACGGCGACCCCGCAGGCAACCCCGACCCCCGAGGCCACGCCTACGCCTGAGCCGACACCTAGCCCATCGCCCACACCCACAGCAACGGCGATGCATCGCTATGAACCGCCAGCTA
Organism: Chloroflexota bacterium; assembly: GCA_030691665.1. Taxonomy (GTDB): domain Bacteria; phylum Chloroflexota; class Dehalococcoidia; order SM23-28-2; family SM23-28-2; genus JAUYDU01. The sequence goes on along the minus strand of JAUYDU010000528.1, from coordinate 2,034 downwards.
AGTTTCCCGACCCTGCTACTCTCCCGGTGGTCGACTGCTGGACAGGGTCCTTGTCAACGCTGCGCGCCGACGGTTTCAGGTGCAGCCTGGGTAACATGATCCATGACCCCTGCTTCTTGAGCACTGAGGCGATGATTCTAGCCTGCCCTGACGACCCTCGTGATGAAAGTACGACCATCTTCGCTCGATGGGGAGGAGAGAAGGACCCTGCTGATGTGCGCGGGCCAGCTGGAGAAGAATCTCCTTGGTTTCTGGTACTTGATGCGCCAGGAAACCCCCTCTGCCACCTAGTAACTGGCGCGACTGGTGGGCTGCCCGGCGGAAGAAGGGCGGATTTCGCTTGCTCTGGCGGAATCGACTGGTGCGTCTCCCCGGAACCTACCAGCTCAGGAGACCTCGTAGTCTACTGTTATCCAGGCGTCCGTCCTGACTGGAGTGAAGAAGAGATGTTGGCCGTGGAGATCGCCTACACTGTTTCTGAGGCGTGGTACTAGGGAGGCAAACACTAGAGGCCGTTGCCGTGTGGCCTGGGTTCCTCCGCCTGGGCCGCCCACCTCCTTGCCAAGGCTCGCGGGAGCGAGTAGGATGCGGGCCTTATTCGCCGTATGGCCTCATCGAAGATCAGCGTGTTACACGCTTGACACTTTCTCAGGGATGTGTAGACTGCGGGTGTTCCTAGCGGTACTTGCGGTTGCCAAGCCATTATACTGGAGCGCACCCCGGGCGCGAAGCGCCTGACCACGCGGGCCCGCGGCAAGGAAGGAGGCAAGTGAACATGCAAGAACCGATGCGCACCATGCTTAAGGAGCGGATAGGCATTACCGATGAGGACCTGGACAGGCTACCGCGCGCGCCAATCTCCGGCGCGGGGACAAACGGAAGTAGGTAGCGGCCAAGCCGAGGAGGCGCATGATGGCAGATCAGCAGCTTCTCGCAAACATGTACCACACCATCCAAAGTGGAATGGTTCGCGTTGGCCGCGCGCTTCACTACACGGAACTCGCCACCGAGTTAGGCCTCTCCCCGAACCAGGCCCGGGAGGCGCTCCACGACCTCGTCCGCACAGGTGTGCCGGGCGTTTGGCTTTATCCCAACACCGACTACGTTGCGTCCTTCGCGCCGTTCTCCAACATCCCCACTCAGTATCTGGTCTCCGTTGAGGGCGAGCAGAAATGGTACGGGCAGTGAGGATTTGAATCGCTAGCGGTCAGCTGGCTCTTCCCCAACAAGCAGATTCAGATTGACTGCCCTTGCCTCGACTGCAACGAACCGATACGGGTGCGGATGCGCGATGGGGAGGTCCTGGAGGCCTCACCACCCACCATCGTCGGTCACGTTAGCGTGCCGTTCTCACGCTGGCGCGATGACATGGGCAGGGCCTGAAGCACCATGAACCTCTTCCAGTCGGAAGAGCACGTGCGCAACTGGTCCCAGTATGACCCCGAGAGCGCTGACGGCACCATGCCCCTGGCCGATTATGTGACCCTCTTCAGTACGGCCTTGTTCCGGGAGCGGCTCCAGCCGGACTATCTGCTTCGGCTCCCCCAGTTTCTACCTGAGTGGATGGCCACCTTGGTGAGGCTGGGCAAGACCGCACCCTTTTGGCAGTTCGGGAGCGGCTAGAGCCGCAGCGCGAATCTGCCGGCGGAAATGTGGGCGCTGGCTGGAGAGTAGGAGTACCTCATCCTCAACGGCTGGAACTGGGGAGAGCTCGCCGGAGCCGCCGGCTCCATCGCTGGATTCGCTCTGTTTACCTGGACGCTGACGCTTTGGGCACTCCGGTCGCGCACGATATGAAGATCCCGGCGGCCGCACCCCGGCGAGCGCCAGCCCATGAGTACTCGCAGGTCTTCGGCCTGGCCGCCCTGGCGCAGATACTCGATGCCTGAGGCGCGTCGAAATGCGTGGATGCCCTTGAACTGGACGCCAGCCGCGTCGAAGGCGCGGCATAGGGCAAGTTTCAGGGCGTTCTTGGTCAACCGGTTCCCATCCAGAGTCGCCAAGAGCCACTGCGAGTCCATTGCACGGAGCCGG
>JAUYDU010000477.1 GCA_030691665.1 Chloroflexota bacterium | reverse complement strand
TATCGCCGATGATCTGCCGATGAGAGGGAGGCTCATACCTTCCGTCCCCTGGCGGTGAATGGCCGCCAGCCGTTGCCAGCAGTGATCCCCCCAGCCGCTACCCCCGGATCCCCTAAGGGAGCACGAGCTGCGGCAGATTCGCTAGTCCGAAAGCCTATCCTCGCCAATATTTGCGTCGCCATATATTCAGGCGCCAGAATGGGGGTACCTGTTACGCGAGATCCGCCGCTTCTGGAACTTTTCATAATCTTGTTTCCATGATCCTGAATCCTGGCCGCGAGTTGGGTATACTCATCCATCTTTCAGTATGAAGGGAACGTTACAGCGTAGCTAGGGAACAGAGGCGTCGGAAGGGTGAACAATCGGTGAAAACGGGGGAAGGGGGAAGAGAGAACAAAGAGCAGAGAACAAAGAACAAGGAGCAAGGAACAGGGAGCAGGGGCCGCACTCCTTGTTCCTATCCTGGGGCTAGTCTAGGACGACGACTTGGGCTGCGGCTCCCACCTGGGAGGCGAACTTCTGGGGGTCGCCGCCGGTGGCGTAGCCGTAGTGCATGGGGATGGCCACCTTGGGTTTGATCGCCTTGACCGCCTCGGCGGCCTCCCGTTCGTCCATGGTGTAGGTGCCGCCGATGGGCAGTAGGGCCACGTCGATGCTGCCGAGGCTGGCCATTTCGGGCACGTGGCCGGTGTCGCCAGCGTGATAGATGGCCTGGCCGCCGAGGTTGAAGACGAAGCCGACGTTAAAGCCGCGAGGGTGGATGTTGTTGTAGCCGGGCACGGCTCGGATGTCCACGCCCTTCTGGCTGGCTGTCTGCCCCTCTTGGACGCTCACCACTTTCCCCTTGACCTTCCCCTGGAGGTTGCCGGCGCAAGCGGCGTTGACGACGATGACGGTGTCGTCCTTCTCCAGGGCCTTGATGGACTCGGTGTCCAGGTGGTCGAAGTGTTCGTGGGTGACCAGGATGAGGTCGGCCTTCTCCCCCTGGGAGATGCGGTGAGGGTCGATGTAGACGACGGTATCGCCGCTCTTGATGCGGAAGCTGCTCTGGATGAAGCGCTCGAACTGGACATCGCCGATGGTGGTGCTCTTGGGCATGACCTTCCTCCTTCCCAGCCAGTAGGGCAGAAGCCGGAGCAGCGTTCGGGGTAGGCTGGGCAGAATGCGTAAGAATGCGCTCGCCAACAGGTGAATTATACTGCCTGGTCGCCCTTTCGGTAAGCCTCGTCCAGCAGCTCCACCACGTGGACGACTCTGCCCGGCAGGCCGTACCGCCTGAGGCCGGCCTCCAGTTGGAGCTGGCAGCCGGGGTTGGCGGTGGCGATGACCTGGGCGCCGGTGCTGGCCACATCCTTCATCTTGCGGCGCAGGAGGCGCTGGGCCATCTGGGGGTGGACGAGGTTGTAGACGCCGGCGCTGCCACAACACTGGTCGGGCTGGGCCATCTCTCGCAGCTCCAGGCCGGGGATGGCCTGGAGGAGGGCCCTGGGCTGCGCCTTGACGCCCTGGGCGTGGGCCAGGTGGCAGGGGTCCTGATAGGTGACCACCTGGTGAAGGGGGGCCAGACCATCGCTCAGGGGCAGGTCGGCCAGGAATTCGGTCACGTCTCTGACCAGGGCGCTGAAGCGGCGGGCCTGGTCGGCATAGAGGGGGTCATCCTTGAGCAGTTCGCCGTACTCTTTGAGGGCGGCGCCGCAGCCGGCGGCGTTGACGACGATGACGTCTGAGTCTTCAGCCAGGAAGGCGTCGATGTTGCGGCGGGCGAGGCGTCTGGCCTCGTCGCGGTCGCCGCTGTGCAGGTGGAGGGCGCCGCAGCAGACCTGGGCCGATGGCACCAGCACCTCGCAGCCCTGACGGACCAGCAGGCGGATGGTGGCCTCGTGCACGTGGGCGTAGAAGTAGGGCATGATGCAGCCGGAGAGGAGGGCCACCCTGAAGCTGGGCGGCCCATTCTGAGGGCTGCCCACAATGCCCTGAGCGGTGAAGGGGCGAGCGGAGACGCGGGGCGCCAGTCGCTCCAGATTCTGCCAGGGGCCGGGGAGAAGGCGTAGAAAACCGGATCGGCGCAGCAGGCCCTGCACGCCCGACCGCTGGTAGAGCCGGAGGGCGGCCAGCAGGGGGCGCAGGCGCTGGGGGTGGGAGAAGAAGCGCCGCAGGATGCGACGGCCAGCCCGCCAGGATGCGGGCGCTCTGTGGCCGTCGCGGAGGATCTCCGCCCTAGCCCCCTCCATGATCTGGCCGTAGCGGACGCCGGAGGGGCAGACGGCCTCGCAGTTGCGGCATTGCAGGCAGAGGTCCAGGTGGCGGACGACGTTTTCGGTGATGGGGATGCGACCCTGGCTGACGGCCCGCATGAGATAGAGCCTGCCCCGCGGCGACTCCGTCTCCACGCCCAGCTCGAGGTAGGTGGGGCAGTGATTGAGGCAGAGACCGCAGTGGACGCAGCGCAACAGGTCGTCCAGGGTGGGCCCATCGGGGCCGCCGAATCCGCCTGAGGCGGGCAGGGTCGCTTGCCGCTGGCTTGCGTCGCTCATAGCTTCCCCAGGAAGCGGCCAGGGTTGAGGATGGCCTGAGGGTCGAGCTGCTCCTTGATCCGCCGCATGATGGGGAAGTCGGGGCCAGGCTCGCCCCAGACGTCGATCCTTTCCTTGAGAGCGGGTGGGCAGGCTTCGACCACCAGGCTGGCGGCCAGCTCACGGGCTGTCTGGCGGAGGGCGGTCACCAGCTCGAAGGCAGCTTCCACCCCGTCCGGGGGGAGCGGCCAGACGCCGTACACGATGCCGGCCGTCAGGTGGGAGACGATCAGGGGCTCGAGACTCAAGCCCTGGCCTGCGGCTTGGAGGCCGCTG
>JAUYDU010000426.1 GCA_030691665.1 Chloroflexota bacterium | reverse complement strand
AACCTGCGGGAGGACGAGCTTGGCCCCCACCTGCCCGCCTTAGTGAACCAGATGTTCCGCGACGTGCCGGCTGGCCTGGGGGGCTCGGGCCAGTTGCGAGTGTCGATGCAGGAGATCAACGAGGTGCTGGCCAGGGGCGCCCGCTGGGCTGTGGAGAAAGGCTACGGCTGGCCCCAGGACCTGGAGGTGATCGAGGGGGGCGGTGCCCTGCCCGGCGCCGATCCGACCAAGGTCAGCCGCCGCGCTAAGGAGCGAGGGTTGCCCCAGATCGGTACTCTCGGCTCGGGCAATCACTTCCTGGAGGTGCAGGTGGTGGACGAGATCTTCGACGTCGAGGCCAGCCGGATCATGGGCATCGACGAGGTGGGCCAGATCATGGTGTTCATCCACTCCGGCTCTCGCGGCCTGGGGCATCAGACCTGCCAGGACTATCTGGACGTCATGGAGGCGGCGGCCGCCAAGCACGGCATTCAGTTCCCGGAGAGAGAGGGGCGGACACCTGTGCAGGGGCAAGCCAAGGTCTTCCTGCCCGACAAGCAACTGGCCTGCGCTCCCCTCAGCTCCAAAGAGGGGCAGGACTATTTGGGGGGCATGACCGCGGCCGCCAACTTCGCCTTCGCCAACCGCCAGCTCATCGCCCACTGGGTGCGCCAGGCCTTCGGGCGGGTGCTGGGGCGTGACCCGGAGAAGCTGGGGATGGAGGTCATCTACGATGTGGCCCATAACATCGCCAAGATCGAGCGGCACCGGGTGGACGGCAAGGAGATGGCGCTGTGCATCCACCGCAAGGGGGCGACGCGGGCCTTCCCGCCCGGCCATGCCGAGGTGCCGGCCAAGTATCGCCAGATCGGCCAGCCGGTGATGGTGCCGGGTGACATGGGGCGGTACTCGTTTATCTGCGTGGGCACGGAGCGAGCGATGGAGGAGACGTGGGGCTCGACCTGCCACGGGGCGGGGCGCATGATGAGCCGCCACGCCGCCAAGCGGCATCTCCAGGGCGTGGACATTGCGGGTCGCCTGGCCGATAAGGGGATCCTGGTGCGGGCTCAGAACCGCGCGGCGCTGGCGGAGGAGGCCAGCGAGGCGTACAAGGACGTGGCGCAGGTGGTCGAGGTGCTGCACCAGGCGGGCATCTCGCGCAAGGTGGCCCGCATGCGGCCGCTCGGGGTGGTCAAGGGGTAGGGGGACGCGGCACCACCCCCTCTTAGGGCAAGGTGTGGGCTTCCCCGGGCCCGGTCCCGGCTACATCATCCCGCCCACGATGAAATAGGTAAACGGCACGTCCCGGCGCGGCCGACTCGACAGGTGAGCGATGAAGCCCCTGCCCGCCTGGCGCTCCACCCAGGCCAGCCTGGCCCGGTCGGGGTCACCTGCGAACGTCAGCGAGATGTGACTGTCCTCGGTCACCGCCCGGTTCTCCACCGCGGCTGCATCCGCCCGCGCGGGCACGATTCCCGGGCCTGCCGTAGAGAAGCGCGCCTTGCCGATTACGTCCAAAGCAAGTTCAGGGCCCATAGGACGCTCCGGATTAGCCGCGCCGAGGCACTGGGCTCTGACGCCAATGCCGTCAAAGGTGTCGCCGTGCACGCCGACACCGCTAGGGCCCCGGCCTTCCACGCCGGTGCCGTGATTGCTATGGCCAGCGACTCCGGCGCCATGGCCCAACGTGGCGCCCGCCACACCGCCAGCAGCCGCGTCGATGTGCCTGTTCACAACCACGAACGCACTTGTATCGACGTCGGCGTCCAGGTGCGTCCTGTCACCGGGGTCTGCCTCATTGCGTTCGCCGATGATCATGGCGCGCCCGGTCGCAGCTCCGGCCCTCCTCCCCCGGTCCACCCCCAGGGCGGCGACGGTTGCCGCTGCGGCGGCCGCCCCTGCAAGCGCGAGCGCCTGCCGGCGGCTGCGCCGGCCAGATGGAGGGTCGGCCTGGGACGAGCTTGCGGTCTCCTTTCTAGCGCGAGTCATCGCTGCACCTCCTTGTGAATACGTAAACTTGCCTGCGCACAGGATAGAGCCGCGGCGATAACTTGTCAACCCTCACTGTCCGGGCGTCACCACCACGTGCGGGGGGAAGGGGACGCGGACGCCCTCCTCGAGGAAGGCGCGGATGAGGCGCTTGCGCAGCTCGCCCATGACGTCCCACTGGCGGACGGGCTCGGTGTCGCCCAGGATCTTGATGGCGACGCCGGAATCGCCGAAGGCCTCTACCCTCAGGGCCTGGGGTGCCTTGAGGATGAGGGGTCCGAAATCGGGGTCGGCCGCTAGCTCGTGGCCGACGCGGTCGATCAAGGCGAACACCTTGTCCAGGTCCTCGCCGTAGGCCACGCTGACGTTCAGGTTGACCCGCGACCACTCCTGGGAGAGGTTGCTGGCCACGGCTATCGCTCCGTTGGGGACGTAATGGCGGACTCCGTCCAGGTCGCGCAGGACGGTGCGCCGCAGCCCCACCTCCTCCACCAGGCCGGAGATGCCGGCCACGGTCACCACGTCGCCCTTGCTGTACTGGTTGTCGGCGAGGATGAACAGGCCGTTGATGGTGTCTTTGACCAGGCTCTGAGCGCCGAAGCCGATGGCGATGCCGGCGATGCCGACGCTGGCCAGTATTGGCGTTATGTTAACTCCAAGCTCGGGGAGGGTGGTGAACAGGGCCCAGACGGCGATGACCAGGCGCCCCGAGCCCTGGAGGACGCTGACCAGGGTGTGGGTGCGCTGGTCGATCTCCTCCTGGGGCTTGCCCCGCATCTGGCGGGCGACGGCCGGGCGGATGGCGTGAGGCACCAGCCAGCGGAGGAGGAGGTCGGCGGCCGCGGCCAGCAGCAGGATGAGCAGGATGCGCAGGCCGTGAGTGAGGAGCCAGTCGGTAACGCGGTCCCAGTCGATGTCGGCCATGATGATAACCTCCTTTTCTGTCAACGGATAGGAAGCGGATAAACGGATGGGGGCTCTACTGTCACCCTGAGCGAAGCGAAGGGTCTAGCATCGCGCACAAGATTCTTCGCTGCGCTCAGAATGACGGTGGAGATTCCACCCGTTTCAGCCGGAGGCTGATCCTCCGCCAGAGGCGGATTCGCCTCAGGCGAAGCCTCTGGCGTGATATCCGATAGGCATCCGTTGTCTAGGATATGTGCTCCAGGGGGGCGAAGGAGAGGAGGAGGCGCTTGAGGCCGGCCTCGCCCTTGAAGGCCACCACCACTAGCTGGTCGCCGCTGCTGGGCTCGCAGCTCACGACGATGCCCTCGCCGAACTTT
>JAUYDU010000359.1 GCA_030691665.1 Chloroflexota bacterium | reverse complement strand
GTACGCGGGCAAGCTGTTCACCCCGGTGACCTGCCCGGGTGGCGCCGATTGCCGTCTGGACCTGGATACGAACGGCACGATCCTGGTCGTCGGCGACGTGTTCCAGTACGCAGGGAGGCTGTTCGAGACCTGCACGTAGGGGGCGGGGCCACCCCTCTGCACCCCGCAGAACCAAGAACCGCGAACCAAGAACCTAGGGCGAGAACGAGGGCGCCGGCGGCTTCACCCTCCGGTGTTGGGAAGCCATTCACAAGTTGTGTTGCGGCTCGCTTTTCCTTTCCCCTATAATTGGTGACGCCTGCGGCGCAGAGCTAAGAACATAGAACAAGGAACATAGAACAAGGAACCGAAGGTGGGAACCGGCGAACGGGCGAACCAGCAAACCAGGGGGCAGGGGAGAGGATTGGAGCAGGCGGCCACACGGGTGAAGGAGATACTGGTGCCGGTCGATGGCTCGGAGGCCAGCATGGAGGCGGTCTCGCTGGCCTGCGCCACGGCCAAACGCAACAAGGGGAAGGTGCACGTCGTGTACGTGGTGGAGGTGCACCGCTCGCTGCCCCTGGACGCCGATATGGGCGCCGACGCCCGCAAGGGGGAGGAGATCCTGGACCGGGCCGAGCGGCGGGCGGAGGAGGCCGACTTCGAGGTGGAGGGCCAGCTCCTCCAGGCGCGCGACGCCAGCCACGCCATCGTCGATGAGGCGATCGAGCGGGGCGTGGATGCGATCATCCTGGCGACGGGCTACAAGCGGCGCCTGGGGGAAGGAGGCGTGTTCGCCTGGCCGCGGGGCGGGAAGCCGTCGCGGCTGCCGGGCGAGTTCCGCCTGGGCAGGGTCTGCCAGTACGTGCTCGAGAACGCCCCCTGTGAAGTGTGGCTGATCCGCCTGCCGATGGCCGACTGAGATGAACATCGTGATTATGGGCTGTGGCCGGGTGGGCGCCGAACTGGCTGCCCTGCTGGACCGCGAGGGCCACCAGGTCACTGTCCTGGACATCGACCCCGACGCCTTCAGCCAGCTCCCCGCCGATTTCAGGGGGACGGCTGTCGTGGGCAACGGCATCGACCAGGACGTCCTCCAGCGCATCGGGCTGGATGGGGCCGACGCCTTCGTGGCGGCGACGCCCGGCGACAACCGCAACGTCATGGCCAGCCAGATGGCCAAGCATGTGTTCGGGGTGCCCAAGGTGGTGTGCCGCATCTTCGACCCCATCCGGGAGGACCTGTATCACAGCCTGGGGCTGGAGACCGTCAGCCCCACCAGGGTGGTGGCCCGCCTGCTGAAAGAGGCCGTGGAGAGGGCGACTTCGGCAAGCTCAGGCGAGGCACCGGCGGAGGCTCAGGCGAGGGCCAATCCTGACCCGCCCGGCGAGACGAGCGAGGGCTAGGCGTGTACATCATCATCGTGGGCGGGGGCAAGGTGGGCTACTACCTGGCCAGGCAACTGGTGGAGGACGGCCACGAGGTGCTGGTCATCGAGAAGGACGCCGCCAAGTGCCAGCAGATCGCCGAGGAGCTGGGGGACATCGTCCTGCGGGGCGACGGCTGCGAGGGGGTGACGCTGGAGGCGGCGGGCACCGGCCGGGCCGACCTGTTCATCGCCGTGACCGGGGACGACGAGGATAACCTGGTGGCCTGCCAGGTGGCCAAGAGCAAGTTCAGCGTGCCCCGCACGGTGGCGCGCATCAGCAACCCCAAGAACGAGACGATCTTCAAGAAGTTGGGCATCGACACCACCGTCAGCTCCACCGCCGTCATCCTGGCGAACATCGAGCAGGAGCTCCCCTCTCATCCCCTGATCCCCCTGCTGACCATCAAGGGCGGTGGCCTGGAGATAGTGGAAGTGAAGGTGCCGCCCTACTCGGCGATGGTGGGCAGGCGGATCAAGGACCTGCTGCTGCCCCAGCAGTCGCTGATCATCCTGATCATCGATGAGGAGGGCGTGCCGCGCATCCCCACCAGCGATATGGTGATTCGGGCGGGCGATGAGCTGGTGGCGGTGGCCCGCCGCGAGAGCGAGGACGCCCTGCGCACCGCCCTCACCACGTCGGCGCCTGGCGGCTCCGCCCCGGACGCGGGATGAGCGACAAGCGCATCGCCTATCTGGGCCCGCCGGGCACCTTCACCGAAGAGGCGGCCCTCCTGTACGACCCCTCGGCCCAGCTCCTGCCCTTCGCCAGCGTGGCCGCCGTGGCGGCCGCGGTCGATTCGGGCATGGCCGAGGAGGGGGTAGTGGCCATCGAGAACAGCATCGAGGGCTCGGTGACCGACACGCTGGACATCCTCATCCACGAATCGCGGCTGTCTATTCGGCGGGAGCTGGTGCTGCCCATCGAGCACTACCTGCTGGTGCGGCCGGGTATGCAGGCCGCTCACGTGAAGGTGCTGCTGTCCCACCCGCAGGCCCTGGGGCAGTGCCGGCGGTTCGTGGAGCGCTGCTTCGCCAAGGCGGACGTGGTGGCGGCCCTGTCCACCACGGCGGCGGTGGAGGAGATGCTGGCCCGGGAAAACGCCGCCGCCATCGCCACTCGCCGCGCCGCCGCCATCTACGGGGCGGAGATCCTGGCCCGCAATATCCAGGACCGGTCGGACAACCTGACGCGGTTCGTGGTGCTGGCTGAGACGGACCATCCGGCCACGGGCGACGACAAGACGTCGCTGGCCTTCTCCTTCGCCGAGGACCGGCCGGGGCTGCTGGTGGCGGTGATGCAGGAGTTCTCGACCCGCGACATCAACCTGACCAAGGTGGAGTCGCGGCCCACCAAGGAGCGGCTGGGCGAGTACATCTTCCTGGTGGACCTGGCGGGGCATCGCAGCGAGGCGGCGGTGGCCGAGGCCCTGGCGAGGGTGGAGGCGCAGGCATCCTTCTTCCGCATCTTCGGCTCCTACCCTCGCTACGTAGGGAACGGGTAGATCGAGACGGGTTCACGTTTGGTGGGGAGGGGGAGCGGGCAGCTAGAGCCTATCGGGCGATGTGCTGTTCGGCCAGGTGGCCATGGTCTTCAAGCTGGAGGACCTATTGGGCCTAGAGTCAGCGGAAAACGTAAGGTAGGAACTGAACGGGCATGCCGATCTACAAGAAAGACGAATCAGGCAGGTTTGTGCCCTTCGAGCCGAAGCCGTTCCCAGACTTGGAGAAGGTGCTGGAGGACTGGATTGAGAATAATCCACATCTCTTGCTTGAGGGGGAAGACCTCGCCATCATTGCCAGGCAGCCTCGCACTAGATTCGACAAGTACCTAGACCTACTGGCACTGGATCTGACCGGCGCGACCGTTGTTGTTGAGCTAAAGAGCAAGGGACAGGCGCGCCGTGATCGCATCTCTAGGATTCAAACTGGACGACCCACGCGAGGCGGCACTCGCGCGATATATTGCAGACCTGCTGCAGAGCCCTCGACCTTTTCGTTCTGGGGAAGTAAACGTATTCGACGCGCTTGCCGCGCCGCCTGACCTCCCCCACGAGCGGGGCGAAGTCCCCGTCGGACGAGACGAGGATGGCTGTGTCGAAGAGGTTCTGGTGGGCGCCGGACAACATATCGACCGTCAGGGTGACATCGACGCCCTTCTCCTCGAAGATGCTCTTGCCGCCGATCTTGCGCTCCTGGAGGTGCCCCATTCGAAAGACAACAGCGCCTCTGGCCTCGATCCTGGCATAGTAGCGCCTTTGGGCGGCGATCTGCTCGGGCCTGTGGGTACGGGGAGGCGGCACGTTGTAATAGTAGATGGCAGTGACTCGCCTGGCGCCGGCCAGCCTCTGCGCGAAGCCAGCGACGTCGACGTCCGTAGGCCAGCCGCAGTCCTGGAGGCGATGATGCAGGTTGCTGCCGTCCACAAACACGGCCACACGGGGCTTTGGCTGTCCGGCGGTGCTTGTCGTGGCGCTCTTCCCGGTCCTTACAAAGAACAAGGAGCCTCGCGGCTCCTCGTTACCCATGGCAGGTTTCCCGGCCATGGGGGGGTCTAAGAGTATGCTATCGGTCGGAGGGGAGTTTGTCAAGGTCCTTTAGCACCAGCGCTTGTCTGCTGTGCCTGGAGACCACGTCATGACCGCCCGCAAGAAGCTCGTCGAGGTGGGCCTGCCGCTAGGCGCCATGAACGCCAAGAGGCCCGCTAAAAGTCCATTTCGCCACGAGCACCCGTCCACCATGCAGCTGTGGTGCCCCCGGCTACGGGTTCTGCTGGAGTCTACTCAGTCCCGTTAGCGCCGATGCCTGAGCTGCCGGACCTGGAGGGCTATCGCTCCTACTTCAGCCGCCGTCTCCCCGGTGTGGGCATCGAGGAGGTGGCGGTAGGTATTCCGCTGGTGGTGCGCGCCCCCAAGGACGAGTTCATCGCCGCCCTGACCGGCAGCGTCTTCGGCCAGGTGGGACGGCGGGGCAAGTTCCTCCTCTTCTCCCTGGAAAGCGGCGACTGCATCGCCGTGCACCCGATGCTCAGCGGGCGCTTCCAGTATTGCCGGCCGGAGGCGAAGCGGCGGGCCAAGACC